>NZ_NEVB01000001.1:0-17411 GCF_002259925.1 Aeromonas sp. A35_P
CCATTGCTGATTGGGCAAAACGGCATGTTGCCAGTGGTAGCGCGGTGATATCCGATGGATTGGCCTGTTTCAGGGCGGTGAAGGAGGCCAATTGTGAGCACCTGGGTGTTGTCACCGGGGGCAACCTTGACTTGCTGGATCATCCGGCATTCAACTGGGTAAACACGATGATAGGGAATGTGAAGAACTCGCTGCGGGGCAGTTGCCATACGCTCGGAGCGAAGCATTTACCGAGACATCTTGCTGAATACTGCTTCCGGTTTAATCATCGTTTTGACCTCAAAAGCATGTTGGTTGAATTGGGGCATGCAGTCGTGGCAAGCCCTCCGATGCCATATCGGCTCTTGAAGCTGGCTGAGGGTCATGGGTAATCAGGAAGGGAAAAGCAAATGGGCCACGTTTGGTGGTGATCACCCACAGGATCTGTTGCCTGAACCGACCGAGAAATACGTGAACAGTCTCTACTGATTGGCTACTGGAATATGACCATGATCGACAAACTCGCCTGGCTGACCTTCAAGGATCAGCAATTGCTCTGTGCCCGCTCCCACGGCAAGCACATCTACTACATTCCCGGCGGCAAGCGCGAAGCGGGAGAGAGCGACGAGGCGGCGCTGATGCGCGAAATCGAGGAGGAGCTGGCCGTGGCCCTCAAGCCAGAGACCCTGGCGTTTGCCTGCGAGTTCAGCGCCCAGGCCGACGGCAAGCCAGAGGGGGTCAACGTCAAGCTGCGCTGCTATACCGGCGAGGCTGACGGCACGCCCGTCGCCTCGGCGGAGATCGCCGAGCTGCGCTGGCTCGACAGCCGCCATCTGGCCGAGATCTCCCCGGTTTCCCGACTGCTGTTTGCCTGGCTGGTCGAGCAGAAGCTTATGCGCTAGGGGAAACTGCCCGGGTGGCGTGATCGGGCGCACCCGGCGAGTGGTAACGGCTTGAAATTGGCGGCGGAAACGGCGAGTCTAGCCAGTCATCCTGCCGCCAGTCCCGTTGGCGGCAGGCGCCGCGGCAGACCGGGCCGATGGCGTGAACTTCGTTGACAAGGACTCCTGATGGACATAGTTGAGGTTGATACCACCCAGGGCATCAAGCCTGCCCTCATCACTTTGCAGCAAGACAGCGTGGCCAGTGGGGCCTCGGTGGGCTTCCTGCCGCCGCTGACCGAAGAGCAGGGGCTCGTCTATTGGCAGGGCATAGAGACGGAGCTGGCCGCGGGCAGCCGCCGGCTCTGGGTCGCCTTCCTGCAACACCAGCTGGTCGGTGCGCTCCAGCTCTCGCTGTGCACCAAGGCCAATGGCCGTCACCGCGCCGAGGTGGAAAAACTGATGGTGCACAGTCTCCACCGTGGCAAGGGGGTCGGCCGTGCCCTGATGGCCAGCATGGAGCAAGGGGCCAAAGAGGCCGGCCGAACCCTGCTGGTGCTCGACACCCGGGTGGGCGATGCCGCCTCCCGCCTCTATCGCCAGCTGGGCTACCAGGAAGCGGGCCAGATCCCCGCCTTTGCCCGCAGTGCCGACGGCACCCTGGCGGCCACCCTCTTCTTCTACAAGCAGCTTTGAGCCGCGCACCACACCTCCACTGAACTGCCGCGCCCTCCCTATGGAGGGCGTGCAGTTTTCCCTGCATTTTGCCCTTCCCAAACAATCAAATCGGTCAGATTGATTAATTCCGATCCGAATACAGCCCCATTTGAGCGCCATTTTTCCTTCACCTCACGCCAGGCGAGGCGTATGGTGTGGCAGAAAGACCCGTTTGCATACCAATCGGGTGCCACTTACTGCCTTGAGGAATACTGCATGCCTATCCTGCCTCGTACCGTCACCTCCCCCAAAAAGTTCATCATCGGCCACGACCTGCTGCCCCAACTCCATGATCACGTCAAAGATTTCGGCGACAACGCCCTGCTTGTCAGCGACGAATTCATTCTGGAGCGAGTGCGGGAAGAGGCGCTGGTCGGCCTGCTGCAGGCAGGTCTGAAGGGAGCGGTCGAGAAGTTCAACTACGAATGTACCGACATCGAGATCCGCCGCCTGTGCGATTTGGCCGAACAACAGGGGGCCAACGTCATCGTCGGCATTGGTGGCGGCAAGACCCTGGACGTCGCCAAGGCGGTGGCCTTCTATCTGCGCCGCCCGGTGGTGCTGTTTCCCACCATCGCCTCCACCGATGCCCCCTGCACCGCCCTCGCGGTGATCTACAACCCGGCCGGCGAGTTCGAACGCTATCTGTTCCTGCCCCAGAACCCGGACGTGGTGATCGCCGACACCGCCATCATAGCGGCGGCTCCCGCCCGCTTCTTTGCCGCCGGCGTGGGTGATGCGCTGGCCACCTATTTCGAGGCCCGCGCCTGTTACCGGGCCGACGGCATCAATCTGGTGGGCAAGCGCCCCTCCCGCACCGGCCTCGGGCTGGCCCGGCTCTGCTACGAGTTGCTGGGGGAGAACATCGAGCTGGCGATGGATGCGGTGCGCCACCATGTCACCACCCCGGCGCTGGAGCAGACCATCGAGGCCACCATCTATCTGAGTGGCGTAGGCGCCGAGGCGGGCGGCCTGGCGGCGGCCCATGCGGTCAACAACGGCATGTCGGTGGTGCCAGATCTGCACCGGGCCCAGCACGGTGAGAAGGTGGTGTTCGGCCTGCTCACCCAGCTGGTGCTCGAGCGCGCCCCCCAGGCCGAGCTCGACGAGGTGATGCGCATCATCCGGCTGGCCGGCCTGCCCATGACCCTGCAGGAGATGGGACTGAACCAGTTTGTGGAGAGCGAGTGGCGCCAGGTGGCCAAGCTTGCCTGCGATCCCCTCGACACCATGGGCAACATGCCGATGAGCGTCAGCGAGCAGGATGTCTACCACGCCATGATCGCGGCCAATGCCATGGCCGAGCGCTACCGGGCCCGTCACCCACGCACCTGATCGGCACTCAAGTAACATCGTGATCAAACCGGCAAGGTCGGCCCCTGTGGCCGGCCTTGTCATTGCCCGTCCGACCTGCTGCAATGGCCCCTTTCCCCTTGGGACAAGGAGTCACCATGATATTGGAAGTCGCCCATCTGCAGGTCATCCCCGGTCAGGCTGCCGCCTTCGAGCAGGCATTTTCGCAGGCTCAGCGCATCATCAGCACCATGCCGGGCTACAGCGGACACCAGCTCCAGCGCTCGCTGACCGACTCCCACCGCTATCTGCTGCTGGTCAACTGGCAACGCCTCGAAGATCACACCCAGGGTTTTCGCGGCTCACCCCAATACCAGCAGTGGAAGGCCCTGCTCCATCACTTCTACGATCCCTTCCCTACGGTCGAGCACTACCGGCAGGTCACGCTGAATGAAGAAGAGTTGCGGGAACAGGCACACGGCCAGAGCTGAAGCGGATGCCCGGCGTCAGGGCCAAAGTGACGGCTGAGGCGGCATTGCCTCGTCAGGTGTGTGGCCAGATAAGCAGCGCAGAGGGGCTGTTAACTGAGAGATAAGGAAGGATGATCAGGAGGCAACGCTGAGCGCGGATCATCCGTGACCCAGCTCGCCCCCTGACGGCACGATCAGGCCAGCCGCTCGGCCCGCACCCTGATCTCGGGGGCGGCAAAGGCCTCCTGGGCCGCGATCAATTGCAGCTCGTAGGCGTCGACCTGCCAGGTGTGCAGCAGTACCGTATCCACCGCCGCGTTGGTGCGCTCGAATGCGCTGACCGCATCGTAACCCGCCTGCAGATTGGCCAGCATCAGCGCGCTGATGAGATCCCCCACGCCCACCGGCTGGCGGGCAAACTCATAGAGAGGACGAGCAATCAGATAATCCCCCTCGGGGGTGGCCAGCAGCATCTCGAAGCGGCCCGGCTCGCGGGCGGCGCGTCCAAGATGCTTGACCAGCACCATCCTCACCCCGCGTGCCAGCAGCTGATGGGCCGCGGCCCGCGTCTGCGCCAGATCGGTCAGATGGACGTCGCACAGGGTCTCCAGCTCCAGCAGATTGGGGGCCATGATGTCGGCCGCCGGCAGCGCCTTCTCGGTCAAAAAGCGGGTCACCCCAGGCGCGACTATGCACCCTTTCTCCGGGTGGCCCATCACGGGATCGCAGAAATAGATGGCGGCAGGATTGGCTGCCTTGACCGCGGCCACCACCGTCAGGATCTCGTCCCCCTGCTCCGCCGAGCCCAGATAACCGCTCAGCACCGCATCGCAGTGCCCGAGAACCTTGATATCCGAGAGCCCCATGCACAGGGCGCTGATATGCCCGGCAGGCATGGCCATCCCCTGCCAACCGGCCGCATATTGGGTATGGTTGGAGAACTGCACCGTGTTGATAGGCCATACCTCCATACCGAGACGGCGCATGGGGAATACGGCAGCGCTATTGCCGGCACAGCCGAACACCACGTGGGACTGGATAGAGAGAATGCGTTTCATCGACATCACCGCAGAGAAGAGTCAGGGGAAAGGCGCAATATATCGGATGAAGATATTGAACTTCCACTCTTGAGCAGCACAAACCCTAATTTGGTCTGCTAAAGCCTCGAGGAGACACGCGTTGTCACCCTCATCCCTCCCCCTCTTTACTGCCATGCCAAAGCCCGAGACAGTGGATGTCACCGGTGTAGTCTGAAATGGTGATATAACACTCTTGCTTGATGGCATATAAGGGTAATAAATCCGCTTTTTGTTGATCCATGCGATGGCATGCGAACAGGCAGATGGCCGGGTGCAGCCCTGCCCTCAGCAAGGCTGCAAGGCTGCAAGGCTGCAAGGCTCTGTAGTGGAAGGCGGCAACGGCATCGGCACAAGGGATGAGATCTCGGGCCGACCAAAGGCAGGATATGGCTGGTCGGCCCGATCCGGTTTATCAGGGGCGAGCGAAGTGGTAGACCCAACCCTCGTCCAAAGCCATCTCGGCGGGCGGCGCCACCAGTGCCGGCAACAGGGAGACGCTCCCCTTGGCGGCATATTGCAGCGCCATCAGGGCGCAGATGGCGGCATCGTAGCGATCGCTCCCCGCCGTCACATCGGCCGGCAGATGCGCCAGCAGCTCGGCGCGCACCGCCGATGCCTTGCCACCCACCTTGGCAAGGGCGGGATAGACCTCCAGCACGGCGCGAGCGGCCTCTGCCTGCTGCTTGGGCACCAATTGCAAGTCTGCCAACCGAGGCAGCATGGCCAGCGCCAGGGTTGCATTGTTGCCGAGCCGGTCGAAGGTGGCCGAGAGGGGTTTCTTGCCGTATTGCTCATGGAGCCAGCGTTCGCAGTCCCGATAGGCATAAGGGTTGTCTATCTCGCGCTGGGGCACGGCGCACTCGGTCGCCCTCCCCGCCAGCAGCTCGCCCAAGGCGCGAGGAAACGCCAGTGGCGCGTCTATCCCCAGCGCCAGCTGCGGGCAGGCCAGCACCTGCAGCAGGTGGATCTCGTCATGCAGTGCCGGGCGCAGCAAGGCATCCAGATCCGGCGCAACCCTCGAGCTCAGCCGAAACAGGGGCGATACGCCAAACCAGTGCAGCCGCTGTTCACGCGCCTGCCACCCCACCACGGCCACAGCCTGGGCACTGCCCTGCCAGCCTCTTACGTCCCAGCCGATGCCGATGGCATCCATGTGTTCCATTGTCATGCCAGTGTCACCTCTGCACGCTATCAATGCTGCACAGGGTAATGGCTGGCGCCCCTAAAGCAAGGCTGGCGGCGCGGCTTAGAAGGATTTCTTGAAATTGATCAGCGGCAAGATGGGGAAAACCCCGTTCTCGGCGTAGTTGGCGAGACCGATCTGCAGACCGTCCAGGTGCCTGGTGGCATTGATGAAGCCCAGCTGGAAGGTGGTGCGCTCGGCATAGTTGACGAAGCCGACGTTGGCCAGGGCATTGCCCTTGGCGATGTTGACGGCCCCCCAGTTGAGGCCCTGTACATTGTTGGTCAGGTTAACGAAGCCAAGGTTGACCCCCTTGTCCTGACCCTCGTGCCAGTTGAGTGCGTTTATCGCCACCCCGCCAAACTGGTGGCGTACCCGGCCGGCACCGAAGAAGACGCCAAGCTGCAGACCGGTGAATTGATCCACGTCGGAGAGGGCGAAGACGGGCAGATCGATCCCCTTTACCTGACCGGTGCGACCATAGAGCACAGAGGCTCTGGCCCCCTCGACCTGGTGAGACGCGGGCAGATTGACGCCAGGCAAGGAGAGCTGGACAGGGGTACTGGCGTGGGCAACGCCGCCAAGGGCAACAGACACCAGGGCAAGCAGCAGGCGGACAGGTTTCATCGGTGCATTCCTCGAGGCACAGGGAGTGCATCAGCCTACCAGCCCTGCGGCCCGGTAACGAGGCCGAAACGAGCTGGCTGCGTCACCCCTCGTCTGAATCCTGCCAATCAGACTGGACAGACCAGGAATGATATTTCGCCAAAAATTAACATTTATATTATTTACATCAAGCCTCATTTGATAACACAATGCTTAAACGTACGTTTGAACAGAGCAAACGATACGCAACGACTTGAGGATGTAGTCGCACAGTTGTAACCCAACCCGGGCCATAGGCCCTTTTGCAATACCTTCTGCCAACCACGGAGACGCGCGATGAATATGGACGTAATCAAGACCTTTACCGAGCAGATGCAAGGCTTTGCCGCCCCCCTCACCCGTTACAACCAGCTGCTGGCCAGCAACATCGAGCAGTTGACCCGGCTGCAACTGGCCTCCGCCAACGCCTATGCCGAGCTGGGGCTGAACCAGCTGCAGGCCGCCGGCAAGGTGCAGGATGCCCAGAGCCTGGCAGCCCTCGGCACCGTCCAGCTGGAGACTGCCAGCCAGCTCTCCCGCCAGATGCTGGACGACATCCAGAAGCTCAACGCCCTCGGCCAGCAGTTCAAGGACGATCTGGACGCCCTGACTGCCGACGGCATCAAAAAGAGCACGGGCAAGGCCTGATATCCCCCTGGCTGCCCGTTGCGGGCAGCCACATCTCCCCATGCTCCGTCACGACAGGCTCGCCCTGCGCCGGGGATGGGTGAAGGAGAGAACATGAGCCAATCATCTTACGGCCCGCTGTTCGAGGCCCTGGCCCACTACAACGACAAGCTGCTGGACATGGCCAAGGCGCAGACCGAGCGTACCGCCCAGGCCCTGCTGCAGACCAATCTCAATGATCTCGGCCAGGTGCTGGAACAGGGCAGCCAGCAGCCCTGGCAATTGATCAATGCCCAGATGAACTGGTGGCAGGATCAGCTCAAGCTGATGCAGCACACCCTGCTCAAAAGCGCAGGCCAGCAGAGCGAGCCGGTCATCGCCCCGGAGCGCAGCGATCGCCGCTTCAAGGCCGATGCCTGGAGCGAGCAACCCATTTATGACTACCTCAAGCAATCCTATCTGCTGACCGCCAGACACCTGCTGGACTCGGTGGATGCCCTCGAAGGGGTACCCCAGAAGAGCCGGGAGCGGCTGCGTTTCTTTACCCGCCAGTACATCAACGCCATGGCACCCAGCAACTTTCTGGCCACCAATCCGGAGCTGCTCAAGCTCACCCTGGAGTCAGACGGTCAGAATCTGGTGCGTGGGCTGACCCTGCTGGCCGAAGATCTGGAGCGCAGCGCCGATCACCTCAACATCCGCCTGACCGACGAATCCGCCTTCGAGCTGGGCCGAGATCTCGCGCTGACCCCGGGCCGGGTGGTGCAGCGCACCGAGCTGTATGAACTCATCCAGTACAGCCCGACCACGGAGACGGTGGCCAGAACGCCGGTGCTGATCGTGCCGCCCTTCATCAACAAGTACTACATCATGGACATGCGGCCCCAGAACTCCCTGGTGGCCTGGCTGGTTGCCCAGGGCCAGACGGTGTTCATGATCTCCTGGCGCAACCCGGGGCCGGCCCAGGCCGACATCGATCTCGACGACTACGTGGTAGACGGGGTCATCGCCGCGCTGGATGGCGTGGAGGCAGCCACCGGCGAGCGGGAAGTACACGGCATCGGCTACTGCATCGGCGGCACCGCCCTCTCCTTGGCCATGGGCTGGCTGGCCGCCCGGCGCCAGAAGCAGCGGGTTCGCTCCGCCACCCTGTTCACCACCCTGCTCGACTTCTCCCAGCCGGGGGAGCTTGGCATCTTCATTCACGAGCCCATCATTGCGGCACTGGAGGCCCAGAACGAGGCCAAAGGCATCATGGATGGGCGCCAGCTGGCGGTCTCCTTCAGCCTGCTGCGGTAGAACAGCCTCTACTGGAATTACTACATCGACAGCTACCTCAAGGGACAGAGCCCGGTGGCGTTCGATCTGCTGCACTGGAACAGCGACAGCACCAACGTGGCGGGCAAGACCCACAACAGCCTGCTGCGCCGGCTCTATCTGGAAAACCAGCTGGTGAAGGGGGAGCTCAAGATCCGCCACACCCGCATCGATCTCGCCAAGGTGAAGACCCCGGTGCTGCTGGTGTCGGCCATGGACGATCACATCGCCCTCTGGCAGGGCACCTGGCAGGGCATGAAGCTGTTCGGTGGCGAGCAGCGCTTCATCCTGGCCGAATCGGGCCATATCGCCGGCATCATCAATCCGCCGGACGCCAACAAGTACGGCTTCTGGCAGAACGACGCCGAAGCCGCCAGCCCCGAGGCGTGGCTCGCTGGCGCGACACACACCCCGGGTTCCTGGTGGCCGCAGATGGCAGCCTTCATCCAGAGCCGGGAAGAGGATCCCGCCCCCATCCCCGCCCGCATCCCGAGCGAAGGGCTGGAGGCGGCCCCCGGTGGCTACGTCAAGGTACGGCTCAACCCGGTCTTTGCGCCGACACCCGAGGAGGAGCCAGCATGAGCACGCTTCCCTTCGAAGTGGGCCAAAAGGCCAGCCTGATCAAGCGGTTCGGGGCGGCAGAGGTCGCGGCGTTTGCCGGACTGTCGGAGGATTTCAATCCGCTGCACCTGGATCCCGCCTTCGCCGCCACCACGCCGTTCGAGCGCCCCATCGTGCACGGCATGCTGCTGGCCAGCCTCTTCTCGGGGCTGCTGGGTCAGCAACTGCCGGGCAAGGGCACCGTTTACCTCGGTCAGAGCCTCGCCTTCAAGCAGCCGGTGTTTGTGGGGGATGAGGTGACGGCAGAGGTGGAGATCATCGCCCTGCGCAGCGACAAGCCCATCATCACCCTGGCCACCCGCATCCTGACGGCAACTGGCGCCATCGCCGTCAGCGGAGAAGCCGTGGTGAAGTTCGGCTGAAAACGGTTTGCCCCATGATCCCAGTCAGCCCGGCCACTGCCGGGCTGACTGCTATGGCGTGCGCCCCGAGAATGGTCTTGCAAGCCACTATTGCCCGCAGACAGCTTTCCTTGACGGCCCGAACTGCCTAGAATAACCGCCCTGCTGTTTCAGCCATTTATCCACGAGAGGATTTTCCATGGAGACGTTTCTGCTCGAAGGGCACCCCTTCATTGCCCTGTGTGACCTTATCAAACATCAGGGGTGGGCTGATTGTGGCGGCGCGGCCAAGGCGCTGATCGCCGACGGCCTGGTCGAGGTAAACGGTCAGGTGGAGACCCGCAAGCGCTGCAAGATAGTGGCCGGCCAGGTAGTCAACTTCAACGGCATGAAGGTAGTCGTGAAAGAGGGCGTCAGCCCCGAGATCCTCTGAGACAAACTTCATGCCACACAAGCGCTCCCCAGCACAGTGGCCGAGCCTGTGGTCAACTTCAACGGCATGAAGATGGTCGTGAAAGAAGGCGACAGCCCCGAGATCCTCTGAACCTTGCTTGAATAAGGGCGCCGACGCGCCCTTTGGCATTCAGCTGGCCTTGATGGAGAGGGTCAGCACAAAGCGCGCCATCGCCTCATCCCCGTTCAGTGACGGACAGGTGGCCACCACCTGGATGGGGCGGTTGATGCGTTGACCGCTCGCCAGCGACTCATCGATCATGGCGTCGATCTCCTCCCCGGCCGCGCAGTCAAACTGCACATCCCCCTCGGGCCGTTTCAGAAACTCCCCCTGCACATCCTTGAAGGCGAAGTGCACCTTCTTGCGCCGCAGCCGTCCCTTCTCCATCACCAGCAGACCGCCCACCAGATCGGCGCCGGTGGCCAGCGCACCGAAATACATGCTGCCCAGGTGGTTGCGGGTGCGCCAGCCGAGCGGAATGCGGATGCGCAGCGCCTTGGCGCTCATCTCTTCGATGACGGGGGCACAAAAACCGATGACGGGAATGTAGCGCCAGGCAAAGAGCCGCAGCGCCAGGTTGGCCTTCAAACGTTGCAAATCCATATGCGAACTGATCCGATGAGTTGATGTAAACAACATGTTGCCAGCATGGCCGCCGTTGAACAAGGACGCGGATCACGCTGCCGCCATTTCTCCCGCCCAAAAAAGAGGGAACCGCAATGGTTCCCTCTGCTCGTTCCTGTGGCTGTCAGGCCCGCTTCTCTTCGAGCCAGGCCCCCTGGCTCTGCATCTCGAACAGCTGGGCATAGTGGCCGCCCAGCGCCATCAGCTCGCCATGGGTGCCCCGCTCGTTCACCTGACCGCGAGAGAGCAGCAGGATCTCGTCCGCCTCGACGATGGTCGAGAGGCGGTGGGCGATGGCGATGGTGGTACGACCGCGACGTGCCGCCGCCAGCGCCGAAGAGAGGGCCAGCTCGGTCTGGGAGTCCACGCTGGCAGTCGCCTCGTCCAGAATGAGGATGCGCGGATCCCCCACCAGGGCGCGGGCAAAGGAGAGCAGCTGGCGCTGGCCGGCGGAGAGGTTCTTGCCCCCCTCCTCCATCAGGGTGTTCAAGCCCTCCGGCAGGCTCAGCACGAACTCGGCCAGTTGCACCTCGGTCAGCGCCTGCCACAGGCGTGCCTCGTCGATGCCGTCACGGCCAAGGCGCAGGTTTTCGGCCAGGGTGCCGACGAAGATAAAGGGATCCTGCTGTACCAGGCCGATGCTGCGGCGCACCGCCGAGAGCGACAGGCTCGCCATCGGGTGATCATCGAAGCGGATGGTGCCCTGATCCAGCGGGTAGAACCCCATCAGCAGGCTGATGATGGTGGACTTGCCGCTGCCGGTATGACCCACCAACGCCAGCATCTGGCCCGGTTTGGCAGTAAAGCTCACATCCCGCAGCACCTGTTGCTCGCCATCGTAGGAGAAACTCACCCGCTCAAAGCTCACCTGCCCCTTGAGCGGGCGCATCTCGCCCGCGGTGCTCTCGCGCGCTTCATCGAGCAGGGCAAAGACCCGCTCCCCCGCCACCATGGCCTGCTGCAGCTGGTTGAGCTGGTTGGTCATCTCGATCAGCGGCTCGATCATCCGCCCCAGATAGCTGATGAAGGCGTAGAGCACCCCCACCTGGATGGCGCCCTCCGCACTCAGCCCCTCGCGGGCAAACAGTGCCAACAGGCCGATCAGCACCATCATGTAGAAGAGATCGATGAGCGGACGCAGCAAAATGCCGTTGATCTTGAGGCTCTTGAGGCGCGCCGCCCAGTGCTGCTGGTTCACTTCGGCAAAGGCGTTGGCAAAGTGGCGCTCCTGCACCATGGCCTGAATGACCGGCATCCCCTGCAGCGACTCGTTGAGGCGGCTGTTGATGTCGGAGAGCAGGCTGCGGGTCGCCCGCACCACGGGCACGCTCAGTTTCTGATAGAGCCACATCACCCCACCCACCGCCGGCAGCAGGCAGGCACACACCAGCATCAGCCGCAGATCCAGCAGCGCCATGGAGATGAGGATGCCGCACAGCAGCACCACCTTCTGTACCAAGAGCCCTATCACCTGCACATAGAGGTTCATGATCGCCTCGGTGTCGTTGGTGATGCGAGAGATGAGAGAGCCGGAGCGATGCTGGTCAAAGTAGCGGGCCGGCAGCCGGATGGCGGTGGCAAACACCTGCTCGCGCAGCCGCTGCACCACCGCCTGGGCGATGCGGTTGAAACGCAGGGACTGCAGGTAGAAACCGGCCGCAGACAATACCTGCAGGCCGAGATAACCGGCGGCAATGGCCACGATGGCGGGCCACACCAGCTGGCGCGGCGCCAGATAGTCGTCGATGAACAGCTTGATGAGCAAGGGACCGGCCACTTCGGCGCCGGTGGCCAGCAGCAGGCAGATCCCGGCCTGAATGAGCCAGCGCGGGTAACGGGCACAGTACCCGAGCAGTCGCTTGATGGTCGGGTTCACAGGTACTCCTCCACGTCTTGTTTCAGCCGCTGATGATGAGGCACCAGGCCGGCATACCAGCACTCGGGCTCAGCGCCACACCGACTGAAGACGCGCTTGATGAGTGGACTCACAGGCTCTCCTCCACGTCTTGCTCGAGACGCTGATAACGGACCATGTCCGCATACCAGCCGTTGTGGGCCATCAGGGTACCGTGGCGACCCCGCTCACTGACATGGCCCTGCTCCAGCACCAAGATCTCGTCGGCCTGCTCCACCGCCGTCATCCGGTGGCTGACCAGGATCAGGGTCCGTTTGTGGGCCTTGAGGGCGTGCAGGATCTGCTGCTCGGTGTGGGCATCCACCGCCGAGAGGGCATCGTCGAGCACCAGGATGGGCGCCTCCAGCAGCAGGGCGCGGGCGATGGCGAGCCGCTGCTTCTGGCCGCCGGAGAGGGTCACCCCCTTCTCCCCCACTTCGGTCTCATAGCCCTTGGGAAAGCGGCTAATGTCGTCGTGCACGCAGGCAATACGCGCCACCCGCTCAATCTCCTCCCGGCTGGCATCGGGGCGGCCGAGAGCGATGTTGGCAGCGATGGTGGTGGAGAAGAGAAACGGCTCCTGCGGCACATAGGCAAACTGGCTGCGCAGCTCACCCAGCGCCAGTTGCGAGATGGGCACCTCCTCCATGCGGATCTCCCCCGCGGTGGGGTTGGCCAGTCGCATCAACAGCTTGAGCAGAGAACTCTTGCCCGCCCCGGTGCGCCCGACGATCCCCAGCATGCCGCCGGCTTGCAAGGTGAACTCCACCTTGCGCAGCAGGGTGCGCTGCTCGAGCTGGTAGCTGAGCGCCACGGCGCGCAGCGGAAAGGCCGATGCCAGCGCCACCGGGTGAGCCGGCTCTTCGATGTCGCGGCGCTCGGCCAGCAGGCTCTCGATCCGCGAATAGGCGGCGCTGCCGCGCTCGATGATGTTGAACAGCCAGGCGATGGCGAACATGGGCCAGATCAGCTGACCGAGGTACATGGTGAAGCTGGTGAGCTCCCCGAGGGTCAGCTCGTCACGCAGCACCAGGGCGCTGCCGCCGGCCACCGCCAGAAAGTAGGAGCAGCCGATGCACAGGTAGATCACGGGGTCGAACTTGGCATCGATGCGGGCCACCGCCATGTTGCATGCCCCCGCCTCCCGGGTCAGCTCCGCAAAGCCGCGATCTTCAAGCGACTCCACCGCGTAGGACTTGAGCACCCGTACGCCGGAGAGCGCCTCCTGGGTCTTGTTGTTGAGCCGGGAGAAAGCCCCCTGCGCCGCCTTGAACTCCTTGTAGATCTGGGTGCCGAAGCGGTTCATGAAAAACGCCATCACCGGCAGCGGCAACAGGGAGAGCAGGGTCAGCAGCCAGGAGTACTGGCTGCACATGATGGAGAGCACCAGGATCCCGACGATCATGGAGTCCACCAGGGTCAGCACCCCTTCCCCGGCGGTCATCTCCACCGCCTGGATGTCGTTGGTGGCGTGGGCCATCAGATCGCCGGTGCGGTGGCGCTGGTAAAAGTCCGGGCTCATGCGGGTGAAGTGGCCAAAGAGCCGGTTGCGCAACACATAGGCCAGCCGGTAGGAGGCACCAAACAGCATGACCCGCCACACGTAGCGCAGCAGATAGATGAGCAGGCCCAGACCGAACAAGCCGGCCAGATAACCGGTCAGGGTGGCACTGTCCAACGACCCTTTGGCGATGCCATCCACCACCCAGCCCACCACCTTGGGCGGGATCACGGTCAACAGGGCCACCATCATCAACAGCGAGATGGCGACCAGGTAACGCTGCCACTGCTCCTTGAAGAACCAGCCCAGCCTTGCAAATACGCTCACGTAGATATCCTTTGTCGCGGCAGGCCAAGGCTGCCGCCCGTCATGGAAAGCCCAATGCAATCGCCCCCGGCTGGGGGCGATACGAGGAGGTCATGATAGCCTGAAGCAGAAGGCTTGAGAATTATTGCTATTTCACTTGTTACAACAAACGATCATCGCGCTGTCCAAAGGCGCCATACGATGCTTCATGCTGCTCTCCGGTCAGCAGGAAGTGAGACACCTCCTCCCGGGTCAGACTGAAGACCTGCTGCAACTGCTCAAGATCCTGCTCGGTGAGCTCTTCCTGCTGGCGCAGTCGCCACTCCAACTCACCAGCGAGGATCTGCAGGCGGGACGCGGAAATGTTGGCGGAGACCCCCTTGAGGGTATGCAGCAACCGGCAGGCGATGTCGGGCTGCTGGCGACGCAGGGCGGAGCGGATCTCCCACAGGTCATCCTTGTGCTCAGACATGAACAGCTTGAACAGGATCTGCAGTGCCTCCTTGTCCTGCTCCAGCCGTCTGAGGGCATCATCCAGATCCAGTACCCCCATCAGATCGGGCGGCTTCACCTCCAGCGGCACCAACCGCTCGCCGCTGGCGCTCTTCACCCACTGCAACAGGTTGTTGTAGAGATCGAGCTTGCTGACCGGCTTGGTGACATAGCCGTTCATCCCCACGCCGAGGCAGCGCTCTCGGTCCCCCGGCATGGCGCTGGCCGTCAGGGCAATGATGGGCACATCGTGCTTGTCGACCATCTTGCGGATCTGGCGGGTAGCATCCAGCCCGTCCAGCACCGGCATCTGCAAGTCCATCAGGATCACGTCGAACGGCTGCTCGGCCACCCGCTCGACCGCCTCCCGGCCGTTGCCTACCACGGTCACCTGGGCATCGACCCGGCGCAGATATTCGATAATGAGCTGCTGGTTGACCCGGTTGTCCTCCGCCAGCAACACCCGGATACCTTGCAGCAGCTCGCGAAAATGCTGCTGGTCGCCCTGTACTTCGGCCTGGCGGAACTGCTGATCGTGTGAACTGCCGTTGAGCAGCTCGTCCACCTTGGCCAGCAGGGCATTTTCGGTCATCGGTTTGGGCAGAAAATGGGTCAGCCCCATGCTCTCCATCCGCCCATGCAGTCCCTCCTTGGCCCAGGCACTGGTCATCAGGATGGGCAGCCGGCGCCACTGGCTGTGTTGATACATTTCGAGGGCCAGATCCAGCCCATCCTCCTGTCCCATGCGCCAGTCGAGAATGGCCAGCCGGATATTTTGTCCCTCTTCCCGCAGCACCTGACGCGCCCGCGAGAGGCTGTTGACTGCCATCACCCTGGCCCCGGCGCGGCCCAGGATATCCTTCGCCAGGTCCAGCACCAGCTCATTGTCATCCATCACCAACACCAGCGGCTGATTTTCGAAGAAGACCCGGCGCCCTGAGACGCCATAGACCGCCTTGGTCATGGGGATCTCGAACTGGAAAACCGAGCCCGCACCCGGCTTGCTCTGTACCGTGATCCTCCCTCCCATCAGCTCCACCAGCCGCTGGGAGATATTGAGGCCAAGTCCGGAGCCGCCATATTTGCGGGTGTTGCCCGCCTCCAGCTGGGTGAAGGGCTGGAACAGCTGGGCCTGTTTCTCCTCGGCAATGCCGATACCGGTGTCGCGCACGCTGAAACGCACCTGCATGGGATGGGGGTTGACCAGGGTGATGGACACCTCCACCTCGCCCCGCTCGGTAAACTTGATGGCGTTGTTGACCAGATTGACCAGCACCTGACCGAGGCGCAGCGGGTCGCCGCGCAGAAAGTCGGGCACGGCCGGTGACTTGTTGATGATGACCTCGACATGCTTGCGTTCGGCCAGATCGGCGAACATGCCCGCCAGCGAGTCGATCTGCTCGCTGAGATCGAAGTCGATCTCCTCCAACGTCAACTTGCCGGACTCCACCTTGGTCAGGTCCAGAATGTCGTTGATGAGCAGCAGCAAGGTATCAGATGAAGATTTGATCTTGCTGAGATAATCCCGTTGCTGTTGATCCAGCTCGGTCTGCAGCGCCAGCGAGCTGAAGCCGATGATGGCGTTCATGGGGGTGCGGATCTCGTGGCTCATGTTGGCCAGAAAGTCGCTCTTGGCCTGGGCCAGCAAACCGGTCTGACGCGACAGCTCGCTCAGCTTCTGGTTGCGCCGCCACAGGGTCACCGCCACCAGTCCGAAGCAGAGCATGGCTCCCCCCAGCACCATCAGGTAGAAGCGACTCTTGAGGGAGGAGGCCTGCTCCATCTTGCTCTGTTTCCAGCGCGACAATCCCTCAAGTTCATGCATGTCGATGACCTAGTTGCGCAGCACGTGATACGCCACGACCTGATGGCTGACATCCTCGCTCAACTGGGCCAACCCGACCACTTCGGGATAGGCGGGATAGGCCGTCTTGAGACGGCGTTGCAGAGCCTGCAACTGCTGTTGCTCCCCCTTGTCCCAGCTACGTTTGAGGTAATTGCTGAGCTGGGCCAGCTCGGTCAGATCGATGGCCAGCGGAGCGTCCGCCGGCAGGGTCGCCAGCAGACCGTTCAACTGCTTTTGAAAGGGCTGCTCTATGTACTCGATCGCCATCTCCATGGAGTAAAGCTTGGCGAGATCAAGCAGATAGCTGTCGATATCGTGCAACAGCGATTGAGAGTGGGGATTGTCGGCAGCGTCGGGGTCGTTGCGCACCTGGCGTACGAAACTGTCGAGGTTGCTCGACAGCTGATTGAGACGCTGCTGTACATTGCCGTCGTTGGCCTTTTCGCGCCCCAGCAGATAGACGGTATCGGTATTGACCCGGTTGAGGATCAACTCCGCCGCCACGCTGAGCTCCGAGGCTTTCTGCTGCTGGCTGAGCAGTTGCCAGCAATAGCCGGAAAACGCCAGCAGCGATACGATGATCAGGCTAAGTACAACACGATTGACCCGTGTCACATTATTCATCCCGTCTCGATTCTCATGTCATGGCCATGCATCCACCGACATCACGTCGCTACGGGACCATTGGCTGTGAAAGATAATTGACTGCTATGTTACCGTTACTCTGCCCTGACAGTGCAATAAAGATGTTGCAGGGCTTATGCATACAGGAATCAATTATGTCATTTATCACTACCTATTGTAGCCACTGCTTCACCAGGAACCGTCTGCCCGAGGAGAAAGTGGATTCAAACGCGAAGTGTGGTCGCTGCAAGAGCGAACTGTTCGCCACCACCCCTGTCATCGGCCAGGAGCAGCAGTTCGATACCCTGATCCAGTCCGACATCCCGGTCGTGGTCGACTTCTGGGCCAGCTGGTGCGGACCATGCCTTCAATTTTCACCTGTTTTTCAACAAGTTGCTAGTGAACTTGAGCCAAAGATCCGCTTCGTCAAGGTCGATACCGAGCAACAGGCCGCCATCGCGGCCCGCTACGCCATTCGCAGCATCCCCACCCTGATGGTATTCAAGCAGGGCAAGAT
>NZ_NEVB01000002.1:0-17166 GCF_002259925.1 Aeromonas sp. A35_P
CCCAAGCATTGGCTCCTCATTGGAGCCATGACGGGCGGCATTGGCGGGCAAATGGCAAGGTAACAAGAGAGAGGGCGGGGCGGGTGAGCAGAACGGCGAGTCCGGCGTGAAGCGGGACTCGCCGGGTCAGAGTGGCTTGCCCGCCAGATAGCTCGTCAGCCAGGGCAGCCCCTCTTTCTTGCGACTGACGGCGCCAATGAGCTGGATGGGGTGGGCGGGCAGGATGCCGTTGCTGGCGAAATGGAGCTGGCTGCCCCCCTGAGCCAGGTCGGTCAACATCAGAACATAGGCATCCAGCCCATCCTCTGCCAGCCGCAGTTGCATGGCCTGTTCCAGCTCTGCCTGCCGGCTGTGCAGCTGACCCGGATCCATCACGCAGATCTGGCTGACATAGAGCTGGTAGCCGGCTATCTGGTATGCCTTCTCGTCGGCGGTGAGCAGCTCGGCCATGGGGGCATCTCCGAGCTGGGTGCGGCGCTCCAGCAGGGTCTGGGCGAAGGGCTCCAGCGCCAGATCCGCCAGCGGTAGCAGGGCATGGACGGCGGCGCGATCGCGCGCCGTGGTGGTGGGCGAGGTGAGGCTGAAGGTATCGCTGATGATGGCCCCCAGCAGCAGGCGAGCCTGGGCGCGGGAGAGGGTATGGTAACCCATCAGCTCCAGCAGCACGGTGGCGCTGCAGCCCACGGCCCGGATCCAGGCATCGAGCGGTCCACGGGTAATGAGGGTGCCGATGCGGTGGTGATCGATGAGGCCCTGCACGTCGGCCTCAGCCAGCCCCTCCGGCCCCTGCTCCAGCTCGCTGAAATCCACCAGGAACACCTCTTTGTTGGCCACGCTGCCCTGCAGCAGGGGCGGGGCGGCGACGCCGGCGGTTTCCAGAATGAAGCGGGTTTCGGCGATGGGTTCGCCAAGGGCATAGGCCTGGGCAGGGCGGCCCTGGCGATTGAGCCAGTCGGCAGCCACCAGGGCGGTACAGATGCTGTCGCTATCGGGACTCTTGTGGCCAAACACGTGGAGCATGGCGGTGTTCCTGCAGTTGGTGGCACGCCCAAGATAGTCGGCGCAGGCGTGCCGGCAAAAAATGAAGGTAGGGCATGCCCCGACCGGTTTCACTCTAGGCGCCGCCCGCCTTGCTGGCAACCGGCGGGGCAACAAGGCCAGGGTATGTAGCGACGCGTGGGAATTATCATGCTACCGGCTACCGGCTACCGGCTACCGGCTACCGGCTACCGGCTACCGGCTACCGGTGAGGGTGTTGATGAGTGGGCGCGTGTCATGACGGTCGCATATGGTGCGCAGCGTAAGGCCGAGAGCAGAAGGGAAAACCGGCGGTTCGACCGCCGGGATCACCGGGGAGAAACGGGAGCCGACCTCAGCAGGCCAGCAGTTCGCGGGCGTTGGCCAGGGTGTTGTCGGTGATCTGATCGCCCCCCAGCAGACGGGCCAGCTCGTTGAGACGGGCACTCTGATCCAGTGCCTGCATCTGGGTCTCGGTGGTCTTGCCGTCGGTGTGCTTGCTCACCACCATGTGCTGGTGCCCCTTGCCCGCCACCTGGGGCAGGTGGGTGACCACCATCACCTGGGTGGAATCCCCCAGCTGGCGCAGCAGGCGACCAACCACGGCCGCTGTCGGGCCGCTGATCCCCACATCCACCTCGTCGAAGATAAGGGTCGGCGTCGAGATCTTGCGGGCGCTGATCACCACGATGGCAAGGCTGATGCGCGACAGTTCGCCGCCGGAGGCCACCTTGCCGAGCGGCTGGATCGGCTGGCCCGGGTTGGTGGTGACCATAAACTCCACCCGATCGATGCCAAGGGGCGAGAGGCTGCTCTGGGCATCGGGGCGCACCTCGATGGCGAAGCGGCCGTCCGGCATCGCCAGCTCGTGCATGCTGGCACTCACCTTGGCGCCGAGCTCCTCGGCATAGCGCTGGCGACTCTGGCTCAGGGCCTCGGCGGCCTGCACGAAGGCCTGCCGGGCCTCGGCCAGTTCGTCTTCCATCCCCTCCAGCCGTTCCTCGTCTGAGTTGAGGCGGGCGAGGTCTGCGGCCAGCTCCTGATGGTACAGGGCCAGCTCGGCCGGTTTGACGTGGTGCTTGCGGGCCAGGTTGATGGCCTTGGAGAGGCGGCTCTCCAGCTCGTTGAAGCGCTCTGGATCCAGCTCCAACCGGTCCAGGTAGCTGCGCAGTTCGCTGTGGCTCTCCTGCACCCCGATCAGGGCCTCGTTGAGCATGCCGAGCACATCGCCCAGCCGGCTGTCCATGGCAACCAGCCCCTCGGCCCGGTCGACGACGGTCTGCAGCAGGCCGGCGATGGTGGCCTCCTCGTTGTCATAGAGCAGATCCAGACAGGCGCCGCACTCCTGCATCAGCTCGGTGCCATTGGCCAGGCGCTGATGCTCCTCTTCAATCTCTTCAAACTCCCCCGGTTGCAGGGCAAATTCATCGAGCTCCTGCACCTGGTACTCGATGAGCTGGCGGCGGGCCTCCCGCTGCTGCTGCTCGGCCTTGAGCCGGTTGAGCTCGTTTTGCAGCTGGCGCCACTGCTGGTAGTGGCGGCGCACCTCATCGAGCAGCAGATGGTGGCCGGCGTAGCCATCGAGCAGGGCGAGCTGGTAATCGGGTTTGAGCAGCATCTGGTGGGCATGCTGGCCATGGACGTTGACCAGCAGCTGGCCCAGGTTCTTGAGCTGGGTGAGGGGCACGGGCACGCCGTTGATGTAGCTGCGCGAGCGCCCCTCGGCGGAGATGACCCGTCGCACGATACACTCCCCTTCGTTTTCCAGCTCGTTGGTGGCGAGCCAGGCGCGAGCGGCCGGGTTGCCGTCCAGCAGGAAGCGGGCGCTGACCTCGCTCTTGTCACTGTCCGGTCGCACCATGCCGGCTTCGGCACGTTCCCCCAGGCACAGGCCCAGGGCGTCGATGGCGATGGATTTGCCCGCCCCGGTCTCACCCGTGATGCAGGTCATGCCCGGTTGCAGATCGAGTTCGAGAAACTTGACGATGGCGAAGTTGTTGACGGTCAGCTGGGTCAGCATGGTCTCATCCTGTATGGGCCAACATTACTGTGTATGCATCCAGTATATACTGGTTTTTCATACAGTAAAGATGTCGCCGCAGGACGGAATGCAAAGCGGCCCGTGTCAGGGGCCGTTTTGTGAGGAACAGGGAGTGCAGGGCTGGGGATCAGAACAGCTTGCTGCCCCAGCCGAGCTTGTTGCGCAGCACGTGGAAGTAGCTGTAATCGAGCGGATGCACCAGATGCAGCTTGTGGCTGCTCTTCTTGATGAGGATCTCGTCCCCCGGGTGGACCGCCAGGGTCACTTGACCGTCGCAGCTCACCTGCATGGCGTCGTCCTGATTGTCCGGTGAGACCAGCAGCCGCACTTCGCTGTCGGCGTCCAGCACGATGGGGCGGCTGCTCAGGGTGTGCGGGAACATGGGCACCAGTGTGATGGCGTTGAGCTTGGGGGTGAGGATGGCGCCGCCCGCCGACAATGAGTAGGCAGTGGAGCCGGTGGGGGTGGCCACTATGATGCCGTCCGAGCGCTGGCTGTACATGAAGCTGCCATCGATGTAGACCTCGAACTCGATCATGTGGGCAATCTTGCCCGGGTGCAGCACCGCCTCGTTGACCGCCAGGTTGTTGGACTTGCGCTCGCCGTGGCGATAGACCGCCGCCTCCAGCAGGAAGCGATGCTCGCTCTTGTAGTGGCCGCACAGCACCTGCTCCAGCGGCAGCAGGTAATCCTGCGGCGAGAGATCGGTGAGAAAGCCGAGGTTGCCCCGGTTCACCCCGATCACCGCCACGTCGAAGCGCGACAGCACCCGGGCGGCGCCCAGCATGTTGCCATCACCACCGACCACGATGGCGAGATCCGCCTGCTGGCCCAGTTGCACCAGATCCATCACGTTCTCGTCCATGATGCCGAGGGCGTGGGCCACCCGGCTCTCTACCAGCACCCGAAAACCGCGGGTGGTCAGGTATTGATGCAGGCCGGTCAGGGTCTGGTTGGCCCCTTCGTGGTGGGGCTTGCCAATCAGGGCGATGGTTTTGAACGGAGAATCCATGGTCTGTCGGGTCTGGGATGAGTATTGGGGGGAGTATACCGCGCTTTGGGGGGGATTTGTCTGCTGCCGGCGTGCCTGCTTGCGCCATGGGGCGGGAAAAGGCCGAAAATTGCCTGTCGCTGCACGCTCTTGGCGATAATGGCACCCTTTTCCCCTTGAAAGCCGGGGATCCATCCCCATAATAACGCCAACATAGTCGGCCCGTTGCCGTCCGGTCGCGCCACCGGAGAGCGGGCCCTCATAAGTAACCCGCAATTGGAGATGTCATGAACCACGAAGAACAAAAGGTTGAAGCGATGGAGCAAGTGGAAGCCCAGCCAGTCGAGCCGACCGATGTAGACAGTGAAGTGACAGCCGAGCAGGCCCGCATTGCCGAGCTGGAGGCGCAGCTGGAAGCTGCCCAGCAAGCCTCTGCCGAAGAGCGCGAGCGCGCCATTCGTGCCGTCGCCGAGATGGAGAACCTGCGTCGTCGCGCGGCGCAGGACGTGGAGAAGGCGCACAAGTTCGCGCTGGAGAAGTTCGCCGCCGAGCTCTTGCCGGTGCTGGACAACATGGAGCGCGCCATCGAGCTGGCCGACAAGGAAAACGACGCCCTCAAGCCGATGATCGAAGGGGTCGAGCTGACCCTGAAATCCATGCAGAGCGGCGTGGCCAAGTTCGGTCTGGCGGCGCTGGATCCGACCAACCAGCCGTTTGACCCCAACGCCCACCAGGCGATGAGCATGGTGCCGAGTGCCGACGTGGCGCCGAACACCGTCATCGCCGTGATGCAGAAAGGCTACGAGCTGAACGGTCGCGTGATCCGTCCGGCCATGGTCATGGTATCCAAGGCCGTCGACTGAGTCGGTGCTTGATGCCCAGGCCCGCCGCTTGGCGGGCTTTTTGTTGTGTATCCCTGAGGTGCGTCATGGCCCGGCCATGACAAAAGGTGGGGTTTTTGCAGGGCGGGGCTTGAAGTGGCCACTTGCGACCCCATATAGGATGCAAGGCCACGGCGGCACAAAAAATTTGATGCCGGGAGCTTGAAAGCCAGATTGGCAGGCCCCACCTAGCCGTTAACGCATTAAGGCGAGCCCCTCGCCAGTTTATTCAAAGTATTTGGAGATTCGTCAAATGGGTAAAATCATCGGTATTGACCTGGGTACTACCAACTCCTGCGTCGCTATTCTGGATGGCGACCATGCTCGCGTGATCGAGAACGCGGAAGGCGACCGTACTACTCCGTCCATCATTGCCTATGCCGATGACGGCGAAATCCTGGTTGGTCAGCCGGCCAAGCGTCAGGCCATCACCAACCCGAAGAACACGCTGTTCGCCATCAAGCGTCTGATCGGCCGTCGTTTCGAAGATGACGAAGTACAACGTGACCTGAAAATCATGCCGTACGCCATCGCCAAGGCCGACAACGGTGACGCCTGGGTCGAGGTGAAAGGCAAGAAAATGGCACCGCCGCAGATCTCTGCCGAAGTGCTGAAAAAGATGAAGAAGACCGCCGAAGACTACCTGGGCGAGCCGGTCACCGAAGCGGTCATCACTGTACCGGCCTACTTCAACGACGCCCAGCGTCAGGCCACCAAAGATGCCGGTCGCATCGCCGGTCTGGATGTAAAACGCATCATCAACGAACCGACTGCCGCGGCTTTCGCCTACGGCGTCAACAAGGTCAAGGGCGAGCGCAAGGTTGCCGTCTATGACCTGGGTGGCGGTACCTTCGATATCTCCATCATCGAGATCGACGAAGTGGAAGGCGAGACCACCTTCGAAGTACTGGCGACCAACGGTAACACCCACCTGGGTGGTGAAGACTTTGACAACCGCGTCATCAACTACCTGGTTGACGAGTTCAAGCGTGAGCAGGGCATCGACCTGCGCAACGACCAGCTGGCCCTGCAGCGTCTGAAAGATGCCGCCGAGAAAGCCAAGATCGAGCTCTCTTCCGCCCAGCAGACCGACGTCAACCTGCCGTACATCACTGCCGATGCCACCGGTCCGAAGCACATGAACATCAAGGTGACCCGCGCCAAGCTGGAATCCCTGGTGGAAGACATGGTGAAGGACTCTCTGGAGCCGGTTCGTGTCGCCCTGAAAGACTCCGGTCTGGCTGTTGGCGAGATCGACGACGTCATCCTGGTGGGTGGTCAGACCCGTATGCCGCTGGTTCAGAAGACCGTTGCCGAGTTCTTCGGCAAAGAGCCGCGCAAAGACGTCAACCCGGACGAAGCCGTGGCCATGGGTGCTGCCATCCAGGGTGCCGTGCTGTCCGGTGACAAGACCGACGTACTGCTGCTGGACGTTACCCCGCTCTCCCTGGGTATCGAAACCATGGGCAGCGTGATGACTGCGCTGATCGAGAAGAACACCACCATCCCGACCAAGAAGTCCCAGGTGTTCTCCACTGCCGAAGACAACCAGTCTGCCGTGACCATTCACGTGCTGCAGGGTGAGCGCAAGCGCGCCAGCGACAACAAGTCCCTGGGCCAGTTCAACCTGGAAGGCATCCGTCCGGCACCGCGTGGTCTGCCGCAGATCGAAGTGACCTTCGACATCGACGCCAACGGCATCCTGCACGTCTCCGCCAAAGACAAGGAGACCAACAAGGAGCAGAAGATCACCATCCAGGCCTCCTCTGGTCTGTCTGATGACGAGATCGAGCGCATGGTACGCGAAGCCGAAGCCAACGCGGCCGAGGACAAGAAGTTCGAAGAGCTGGTGCAGGCCCGCAACCAGGCTGATGGTCTGGTCCACTCCGTGCGCAAGCAGGTTACCGAAGCCGGTGAAGCCCTGCCTGCCGACGACAAGACCAAGGTCGAAGCTGCACTGAGCGAGCTGGAAACTGCCATCAAGGGCGACGACAAGGCCGTTATCGAGGCCAAGCAGCAGGCACTGCTGGAAGCGTCCCAGAAGCTGATGGAGATTGCCCAGCAGCAGGCTCAGGCGCAAGGCGCCGCCGGTGCTGATGCCGGTCAGTCCTCCTCTTCCGCCAAGGCTGACGACGACGTGGTCGACGCCGAGTTCGAAGAAGTGAAAGACGACAAGAAATAAGCCCGACCCAGATGGGCGAAGTCCGCTTCGCCCATCGGCTCAGAATCTGTTCACGGTCTGTCACGAGAGGCCGTCAGCAAGGTAAAGAGCAGCGCAGGAACCGGAGTGTATGTGAATACATGAGGATTCCGAGCAGCACATGAGCCTTGATCACGGCTTCGTAGTAAGAGTGTGAGCAGATTCGTCAATGAATTTACGGGCGTTGGGTGACCAACGCCCGTCTGCGTAACTGCTGATATAGCAACAGGATAAGTATGTCGAAGCGCGATTTCTACGAAGTGCTGGGGGTATCGAAAGATGCCGACGAGCGCGAGATCAAGAAGGCGTACAAGCGTCTGGCCATGAAGTATCACCCTGATCGCAATCAGGGGGATGCCGGTGCCGAAGAGAAGTTCAAAGAGGTCAAGGAAGCTTACGAGATCCTGACCGATGCCAACCTGCGTGCCCGCTATGACCAGTACGGCCACGCCAGCGTGGATCAGAGCCAGGGTGGCGGTGGCGCCGATTTCGGCGACATCTTCGGCGACGTGTTTGGCGATATTTTCGGTGGCAGCCGTGGTGGTGGCCGTCGCGGCCCGGCCCGTGGCTCCGACCTGCGCTACACCATGGAGCTGACCCTGGAAGAGGCGGTGCGCGGGGTCTCCAAGGAGATCAAGGTACCGACCCTGGTCCACTGTGAAGTGTGTAACGGCTCCGGTGCCCACACCGGCAGCTCTGCCCAGACCTGCCCGACCTGCCACGGCTCCGGCCAGGTGCAGATGCGTCAGGGCTTCTTTGCAGTGCAGCAACCCTGCCCCCACTGTCACGGCCGCGGCAAGATCATCAAGGATCCGTGCCGCAAGTGCCATGGCGAGGGGCGCTACCAGAAGACCAAGACCCTGTCGGTCAAGATCCCGGCTGGCGTCGACACCGGCGATCGCATCCGCCTCTCTGGCGAAGGGGAAGCGGGGGAAGCCGGCGCACCGGCGGGCGATCTGTACGTACAGGTACACGTCAAGGAGCACGAGATCTTCGTGCGTGACGGCAACAATCTCTACTGCGAAGTGCCCATCAGCTTCACCGCGGCAGCCCTGGGTGGCGAGATCGAAGTACCGACCCTGGATGGCCGGGTCAAGCTCAAGGTCACTCCTGAGACCCAGACCGGCAAGATGTTCCGCATGCGGGGCAAGGGCGTCAAGTCCGTACGCTCCGGCCAGGTGGGGGATCTGATGTGCAAGGTGGTGGTGGAGACCCCGGTCAAGCTGACCGAGCAGCAAAAAGAGCTGCTGCGCCAGCTGGACGAATCCTTCAGCGGTGCCGCCGCCAAGACCCACAAGCCGAAATCGGAAGGCTTCTTCGAAGGGGTGAAACGCTTCTTCGACGATCTGACCAGCTGATGTTCGCGACCCAGATAAAAAGAGCCGGCCCTGTGCCGGCTCTTTTTTTGCCCCAGCTTTAGCAAGATCCCCGCCTATTGAGTGGATCCCGATGAGGGATCTTCCTCACAATTTCCGCCAGTTCCTGCTGTACGAATGTTATCCCGCTCACACTTGAGCTGAAACGGTTTAGCTTGTGTATTGAGTTAGCTAAATTGGTTTAGCTATGCTCTCGTCATCGATAACAACAGGCCCAACCGGGCGACAGATGACAGGTGAGGACGATGACGATGTGCAAGCACAAGTTGGCGCTGGCGGTAGCGCTGGGATTGGGGATGAGCAGCCCGCTGTGGGCGGCGGATGGCGGTATCGAGGCCCGTCTGGCGGCGCTGGAGGCACGGGTGCAGGCGGCCGAGGCGCGCGCCACCGCCGCTGAAGCACGGGCCGATGAGGCCCAGAGCAAGGCAAACGAAGCCCGCGAGACGGCCGTGGTGGCCAAGGCCCAGAGCGAGAAGGTGGACAAGCAGACCGCCGGGGCCCAGGGTTTTGAGTTCCACGGCTATGCCCGCTCGGGCCTGCTGGTCAACGGCAATGGCAACGGCGGTCGCGGCGGCCCCTACATCACCCCGGCCGGCTCGGTGGGTGGCGCCGTGGGTCGTCTTGGCAACGAGGATGACACCTACATGGAGGCTAACCTGCTGAAGACCCAGACCTTCGCCGATGGCAGCTGGGCCCGCTACAAGTTGATGCTGGCAGACGGAGTAGAGACCAGCAACGACTGGACCGCCAGCGATTCCAGCCTCAACACCCGCCAGGTGTTTGCCGAGATCGGCGATCTGGCGAGCTTCGACGGTCCCTTCAAGCATGCTGTGCTGTGGGCGGGCAAGCGCTTTGACCGGGACAACTTCGACATCCACTGGCTCGACTCGGACGTGGTGTTCCTGGCCGGCACTGGCGGCGGCGTCTACGACGTGCAGCTGGCCGACAGCTGGAAGGCGAACTTCTCCCTCTACGGGCGCGACTACGGCGACATCAGCGCGAGCGGCCTCTCCGACATCGAGAGCTACATCCTCACCATGAACAACCGCGTCGGCAACTGGCAGTGGATGATCAACGGTCTGTCTGCCAAGGACAACGACGCCCGCATCAACGACGACGGCAAGGGGAGCGCGGCGGCTGACAAGGGGGTACACACCCTGCTGGCCTATCACGCCGACAGCTTCTTCGGGTTGCGCCCTGGCATGAGCAAGGTGGCCCTCTTGTACGGCCACGGCCTGGGGGCTCAGGTCAAGGGGCTGGGCTCGGAGAGCGAGCTGCTGCCGGATGCGGACGCGGTGCGGCTTGCGCTGTTCGGCACCACGGATCTCGGCAGCCAATGGCGCCTGGCGCCGGCCCTGCTGGCCGAGCAGAGCCAGGATCGCTACGTGAAGGGTGACGAGTACCGCTGGGCCACGCTCAACGGCAGGGTCGAGCAGATCCTGAGCCAGAACGTCGAGCTGGTCTACGAGGCGAGCTGGCAGTACATGGATCTCGATCCCAAGGGCTATCAGGGTCGCCAGGCGGTGCAGGGAAACTTCACCAAGCTCACCTTCGCCCCCACCTTCAAGGCGCAGACCGCCGGCTTCTTCGAGCGGCCCGAGCTTCGGGTATTCGCCACCTGGATGGACTGGTCCTCCGAGCTCGACCACTACGCCAGCACCGATGCCATGGGCCAGAGCAACTTCACCGCCGGGGGCGAGTGGAACTTCGGCGTGCAGATGGAAACCTGGTTCTAGTTCGTTATCCCGATCACAAAAATGGCAGCCGGCGTCGGGATCTGTTGGTTAGCTAAAACGGTTTAGCGGATAATGCCAGCCAACAAAACAGAGTCCGGGTTTGACAGTCGATCCGATGCAGCAGTGGAGTAGCAAGGTGACGAATCGTGTGTGGGTAATGGGGGATGCGGTGGTGGACTTGATCCCGGAAGGGGAGCAGCACTACCTCAGATGTCCGGGGGGCGCGCCGGCCAACGTGGCGGTCGGGGTGGCCCGGCTCGGTGGTGAGTCGGCCTTTATTGGCCGGATCGGCGCCGACCCCTTCGGCCGCTTTATGGCCGACACCCTGGCCAGCGAAGGGGTCGACACCCGTCACTTGATCCAGGAGCCGGCCCATCGCACCAGCACGGTGCTGGTGGAGCTCGATGAGGCAGGGGAGCGCAGCTTTACCTTTATGGTGAGACCCAGCGCGGATCAGTTCCTGACCCCCGCCGATCTGCCGGTCTTCCAGGCCGGGGAGTGGCTGCTCACCTGCTCCATCGCGCTCGCCAACGAGCCGGTGCGTGGCAGTTGCCTGCAAGCCATGGCGGCCATCAAGACGGCAGGTGGCCGGGTCTGCTTCGACCCCAACCTGAGGCCCGAGGTGTGGGGCAACCCCGCCGAGATGCTGCCTGTGGTGCGCGAGGCCATCGCCCTGGCGGATGTGGTCAAGCTCTCGGTCGAAGAGTTGCAGCAGCTGAGTGGTCAGATTGATCTGGCAGCGGGGCTCGCCACCCTTTCAGGCCCGCCCCTGGTGCTGGTGACCCGGGGGGCGGGGGGCGTGGTGGCTCGTCTCGGCGGTGAGCTGCTGGAGTGGGTGGGGCCCAAGGTGACCCCGCTCGATACCACGGGGGCGGGGGATGCCTTCGTTGCCGGTCTGCTGGCGGCCTTGGCCGAACGGACCTCGCTGCCCGCTCTGGATGAGCTGCCCGCCATCCTGGCCCGGGCCCACGGCTGCGGGGCGCTGGCTACCACCGCCAAGGGGGCGATGACGGCGCTGCCGAGTCGCACCGAACTGGATGCCTTTTTGCGATCAGGCGCAAGCGGCTGTTGATCCGCGGCTAGAACCGCGGGTCGACAGACCCAACTCTCATGTGACACGGGCCTGCCGACGGCGGGCCATAAGAGGAAGAATATGAATATCAGTGCGATAGCCAAGGATCTGGTGCCCCTGCTCGGGGGCAAGGAGAACATCGTCAGCGCCGCCCACTGCGCCACCCGGCTGCGGCTGGTGCTGGCGGACGACAGCAAGGTGAACAAGGCCGCCATCGACAAGCTGGACGGGGTCAAGGGGTGCTTCAGCAACGCCGGCCAGATCCAGGTGATCTTCGGCACCGGCCTGGTCAACAAGGTCTATGCGGAGTTCGTGGCCCTGACCGGGACCGGCACCGCCAGCAAGGCGGAGCTGACCGACCTGGCGACGGCCAAGCTCAACGTGGCCCAGCGTCTGGCGCGGACCCTCTCCAACATCTTCGTGCCCATCATTCCGGCCATCGTCGCCTCCGGCCTGCTGATGGGGCTGCTCGGCATGGTGCGCACCTATGGCTGGGTCAACGCCGACAGCGCGCTGTTCATCATGCTGGACATGTTCAGCTCGGCGGCTTTTGTCATCCTGCCGATCCTCATCGGCTTCACCGCGGCGCGCGAATTCGGCGGCAACCCCTATCTGGGGGCGACCCTTGGGGGCATTCTCACCCACCCGGCCCTGACCAACGCCTGGGGCGTGGCGGGGGGCTTCAAGACCATGGACTTCTTCGGACTGGACGTGGCCATGATCGGTTATCAGGGCACCGTCTTCCCGGTGCTCTTGGCGGTCTGGTTCATGTCCCACCTGGAGAAGCAGCTGAGAAGGCGCGTCCCCGATGCCCTGGATCTCATCCTCACGCCGTTTTTGACTGTCATCATCACCGGCTTCGTGGCGCTGCTCTTCATCGGCCCCGCCGGGCGGGTGCTGGGGGATGGCATCTCCTTCGGCCTGAGTGCCCTCTATGAGCAGGCAGGCTGGCTGGCGGGCCTGGTGTTTGGCGGGACTTATTCGCTGATCGTCATCACCGGCATCCACCACAGCTTCCACGCCATCGAGGCGGGCCTGCTGGCGAACCCGGCCATCGGCGTCAACTTCCTGCTGCCCATCTGGGCCATGGCCAACGTGGCCCAGGGTGGTGCCTGTCTCGCTGTCTATTTCAAGACCCGGGATGTGAAGATCAAGGCCATCACCGTGCCGGCGGCCATGTCCTGCCTGCTCGGTATCACCGAGGCGGCCATCTTCGGGGTCAACCTGCGCTACATCAAGCCCTTCCTGGCCGGCCTGTTTGGCGGGGCCTGCGGCGGCGCCTACGTGGTGGCGGCCAAGGTGGGCATGACGGCGGTGGGCCTGACCGGCATTCCGGGCATGGCCATCGTCCAGCCCATGAGCCTCATCCACTACGTCATCGGCCTGGTGATCGCCTTTGGCGCCGCTTTCGCCGCCTCCTACCTGCTCAAGTACAAGGTGGAGTGATGAAGGAAAGCCATCTCCTCAAACAGGTTGTCCGGTCCCTGTTGGCCGGCCAGCTCAAGGCAGCGGCCGATCCCCATCGGCCCCGTTGGCACCTGGCAGCCCCGGTGGGGCTGCTCAACGATCCCAACGGTTTTATCGAGCACGGCGGGCGCTACCATCTCTTCTACCAGTGGAACCCGCTGGGTTGCGCACACGCCAACAAGGGCTGGGGTCACGTTACCTCCGCCGATCTGCTGCACTGGCAGCATGAGCCGGTGGCGCTGCTGCCCATCGAGCCCTACGAGCAGAGCGGCTGCTACTCTGGCTCGGCGGTGAGCGACGAGCAGGGGCGCCTGACTCTCATCTACACCGGCAACGTCAAGTACCCGGACGGCAGCCGCACTGCCTACCAGTGCCTGGCCCGCGCCGACGGTGAGGGCGGCTTTGCGAAGCTGGGGCCCGTGCTGGAATTGCCCGCAGGCTACAGCGGCCACGTGCGCGACCCCAAGGTGTGGCACGACGGCCGGCAGTGGCTGATGGTGCTGGGGGCCCGCACCCTGGACGATCGGGGGGAGGTGCTGCTCTATCGCGGCGACACCCTGGAGGCCTGGACGCTGGTGGGCACCATTGCCGGCAGCGGGCGCGGGGGCCTCGGTGAGTTCGGTTATATGTGGGAGTGCCCGGACCTCTTCCCTCTGGCGGATTACCATGTGCTGATCAGCTGCCCTCAGGGCATAGCACCCCAAGGGGAGAATTATCGCAACCTCTACCAGTGTGGCTGGCTGGCGGGCGACTTCGATGGCACACAGTTCGAGCACGGGGCCTTCCACGAGCTGGACCGAGGCTTCGAGTTCTACGCCCCCCAGACCACCCTGGACAACCAGGGGCGCCGCCTGCTGTTCGCATGGCTGGGGTTGCCGGAGGAGAACGAGATGAGCCAGCCTACCCTCGAGCATGGCTGGATCCACCAGATGAGCTGCCCGCGGGAGCTGCTCTGGCATGACGACTGGCTCTGCCAGCGGCCGGTGGCGGAGATCTCGGCCCTTAAGGGAGAGCAAACTCGCTTCGAGGGAGCGCCGGGCGAGCTGCCTGCCCTGGCCATCGACTCGGCCTGGCTGGACCTGGTCTTGAGCGGGGAGGGGCGCCTCGGGTTCGGCGCCGTGGCCGAGCTGGTGTGGCAGCCGGGACGCCTTGTCCTGCGCCGCCAGAACTGGCAGAGCGGGGAGTGGGAGGAGCGATGCTGCCCCTGGCAGGGTGGCAAGATCACCCTCTTGTGCGATCGCTCCAGCCTGGAGTGTTTCGTGGATGGCGGCCGCCAGACCCTGTCTACCCGCTATTTCCCCGGTGAAAACCCAATACTTTCCGCACGTTGTGACAGTGACGACAGCAAAATTTGCCTCGATCACTGGCCGCTGGCGGCCTGCCTTGTACAATAGCCCGGTGTCAGTTTGCCGGGAGGTCAGGTGGAGAAGAAGAAACGGATCACGATTGCCCAGATAGCCACGCTCGCGGGGGTCTCCAAGGCCACCGCCAGCTTGGTGCTCAACGGCAAGAGTGCGGAGTACCGCATCGCCGACGACACTCGCAAGCGGATCCAGGCGGTGGCGGACGAGTGCCACTACCAGCCGAGCATCCATGCCCGCTCCCTGCGGGAGACGCGCAGTTACACCTGGGGACTGGTGATCCCCGACCTCACCAACTTCGGTTTCGCCAGCATCGCCCGAGCCCTGGAGGCTCACTGCCGAGAGGCGGGGACCCAGCTGCTCATCGCCTGCTCCGAGGATGACCCCACCCTGGAGCAGCGGGTGGTGGACAACCTCATCAGCCGCCAGGTGGACGGCCTCATCGTCGCCTCCAGCGGCCACAGCGACGACATCTATGCTCGCATTCACGACCGTCTGCCGGTGGTGCAGCTCGACCGCCACATCGGCGAGTCGCGCCTGCCCATGGTGATCTCGGATGCCTGCAAGGCCACCGCCGAGCTGGTGCAGGACATGGCGGCCGGCTGCGGGGAGGAGATCTACTACTTCGGCGGCCTGCTGGATCTCTCCCCCAGCCGCCACCGGCTGGCGGGCTACGAGCTGGGGCTGCACCGCGCCGGGCTGGAGGCCACATCAGACCGGGTGCGCCACCGTGACTACCAGCCAAGCTCGGGTTATCAGTTGATGGCCGAGCTGGTGGACGAGCTCGGCGCGCCGCCCAAGGGGCTCTTCACCGCCTCTTTCACCCTGCTGGAGGGGGTGCTGCGCTACCTCAACGAGGCGGGGCTGATGGAGACGGGCATGCGGCTGTGCACCTTCGACGATCACGACCTGCTCGACTGCATCCCCATGCGCATCGACTCGGTGGCCCAGGATTGCCCGGCCCTGGCTCGCGCCGCCTTCGAACTGATGCAACAGCTTATTGCGGGCAATCCCCCCACCCAGACCGCCCAGGTCATCCCCCCCAGGGTGCGCTGGCGCAGCCGTCGCTAACCAGGAAAGATGAAAAAGCCCCGCCAGTGCGGGGCTTTTTGCTGTGGGGCGAGGGCTCGCCTCAATCCGTGGTACTGGCGCGCCAGAACACCTGCTTGATGTGGGGGTGGATGCCGAGCTTCACCATCAGGGCGTCGAGCTCGTCACCATCGATGGAGGTGGCCAGCAGCACCGCCGAGATCTCCAGATCCCGCTCGCCGAAGGGCTCGATGTCGAGCTCGCTCAGCGGGTAGTTGGCCTGCTCCAGCATCTCTTCCAGCCAGTGCAGCACCTCCTTCTGGTGTTCGCGTTGGGTAAGGGCGGTCACCCGGTAAGTCACCTCGGTGTCTGTGTTGTCCACCGGACGGCGGTTGATCTGGTTCACCAGCGGGCGCAGCAGGGTGTTGGCGGCCAGCACGAAGAGGGCGCCGAGGATCGCCTCCATGGCAAGCCCGGCCCCGCTGGCGGCGCCGACCGCGGCGACTCCCCAGAGGGTGGCCGCGGTGTTGATGCCGCGGATGTTGCCGGACTCACGCATGATGACGCCGGCGCCGAGAAAACCGATGCCGGAGACGATGTAGGCCACTACGTGCACTACCCCGTAGGTGCCGCCGTGCAGGTCATAGATGCGCTGGGCCAGGTTGACGAACAGGGCCGCGCCCACCGCCACCAGCACATTGGTGCGAAGACCGGCGGTACGCTGGCGGTACTGGCGCTCCAGCCCCACCAGACTGCCGAGTACGAAGGCGAGCAGCAGGCTGGCCAGGGTATCGAGCAGGGAAAGCATGTCCAATTGTTGCCACATTTTCATGGCGTACTCCTTCTGTTGCAGATGGCCTTCCTGAAGACGGGCGAGGGGAGGGTTCCCTTGCCAGATTGCCGTGCGTGAAGGCCATGACCTCATCGAAAAACGCACGGAAAACCCGGCCCGACCATGCAGGCGGGCTGGGTAGCGAACTGGATTGAAAGGGGCCAGCATGGCTGGCCCCGGTTATGACGGCGATCGGCTCAATTGAGCGTGGGCTCGAGGTCACGGCGCGGATGCAGCTCCCAGCGAACCGGGTGGTGCACACCGACCTGGTGCACGAACTGCACCAGATAACGCCGCTGGGGCGGAGTGCAGTGCAGGTTTAGCACCAGCTCCCGCCCGCCGCTGCGACCGGGTCGCAGGGACTGCAAGGGTTGCAGGCCCGCCGGTTGCAGGGTGTGGCTGACCAGATCCAGCACCTGCTCCATGTCGGCCCGATCCTCGCAACGGATCTGCAGCCGATAGTGGTGCTGGCGCGGTTTGCCGCGCAGCCAGAGCGGCAACAAGCCACGGCCCAGTCTGCTCAGCAGGGGGTGAGTCCGGTTGGATACGGACAGGGTTGAAACAAAACGCATAGCAGCCTCCTTGTGGGAAGCAGAAACTATGCAGGCAAGGTGTCATGGCAAAGCCAGGTCACCTGACGTCAAGTGTAAAAAAGAGAAGAGGGGAGTGGATTTCCGCTTCTCGCAGGGCTGCGAGCATGCGGCAGAGGAAGACCTGCGGCTAGCTCGCGACCCGGGTACCGACGACGAGGGTCGGTCTACAACTGTCACTTGATGAGTTGCCCACTGATGGTCTCCGCTGTTGATGAACGGCCAGATGGTACTCATCCAGAGCGGTGAGGTAAAGCCTCAACTCCCTTTCAGCAACATTTAGATACAAGTTTGTCAATAATCGGGGCCGGCTGGCTACCTCCATGGCCATGAGAGGGCGGCGAGATGCCCCGCCCCCTCATCCCACCCCAGATGGCCGGTTTTTCTCTACCTTGGCGCGCCGCTATTTCAACCCCAGCCGTTTGAGGATCATCGCGGCCGGGCAGAAGCCGGTGAAGGCGCTCTGGATCAGGTTGACCCCGACAAAGACGCTCAGCCAGACAAACCCGGGGTGCACCCAGGCGGTGAGCAGCAGCGACAGCAACAACATGCAGCCCGCGACCACTCTTACTC
>NZ_NEVB01000003.1:0-17130 GCF_002259925.1 Aeromonas sp. A35_P
GGGCTGCTCCACCCCGCGTCTGAGGTCGCCAATAATAGGCGCCGGCGCTCAGATTGCAAGTAAATATCCTAAAAAAACTTCATTCGTAGATTAAACCGGCATAAATCGCAGGAATTTGCAACAGAGCGCGGTTTTTTCAGGCAAGCAGCTTGTGGGCCAAGCTGGCGCACTACACTCAGATGGTTTGTAACTCCTCGTTTTGGGTAGGTTTATCATGCGCATCTCCGCCGGTCATTGCCGTCAATTGGGGGCCACACCCGGAGCACGACGGCGTCAACTTCGCCATCTGGGCCCGTCTTGCCAGTCGAGTCGAACTGCTGCTGTTTGCCGGCGCCGACGATGCCACGCCGGAAGTGATCCCCCTCTCCCCCCGCCTCAACCGCACCGCCTACTACTGGCACATCCATATAGAGGGGATCGGGCTGGGTCAGCGCTACGCCTATCGCATCCAGGGCCCCTGGCGCCCCTACTACGGCACCCGCTTCGATGCCGACAAGGTGCTGCTGGACCCTTATGGCCGCAGCATCGAGTTGGGGGCCAACTACGATCGCTGGGCGGCGGCCCGCCCCGGCAGCAACCTGGCCAGCTGCGCCAAGAACCGGGTGGTCGATACCCGCAACTACGACTGGGAGGGGGACAAGCTGCCTGCCCACTCCCTCTCCCGTTCGGTGATCTACGAGCTGCACCTGGGGGGCTTTACCAAGTCACCGGACTCGGGGGTCGACCCCGCCCTGCGCGGCACCTACCTCGGCCTTATCGAGAAGATCCCCTACCTGCAATCCCTCGGCGTTACCGCAGTCGAGCTGCTGCCGGTGTTCCAGTTCGATCCCCAGGATGCCCCCAAGGGGCTCTCCAACTACTGGGGCTACAGTCCCATGTCGTTCTTCGCCCCCCACGCCCAGTACGCCAGCGGCGATGATCCCCTCACCGAGTTTCGCGACATGGTCAAGGCGCTGCACCGCGCCAACATCGAGGTGATCCTAGACGTGGTCTACAACCACACCGCCGAGGGGGGCGACGATGGCCCCACCTTCTCCTTTCGCGGCATCGACAACGAGGCCTACTACATCCTCGATGCCAATCAGAAGGACACCAACTACTCGGGCTGCGGCAACACCTTCAACGGCGCCCACCCGGTGGTGCTGCGCATGATCATGGACAGCCTCCACTTCTGGCGTCAGGAGATGCACGTGGACGGCTTTCGTTTCGACCTGGCCGCCATCCTGTCGCGGGACGAATCGGGCCAGCCCCAGGCCAATGCACCGACCCTGCGCACCATCGACACCGATCCCCGCATCGCCGACATCAAGCTCATCGCCGAGGCCTGGGATGCGGGGGGCCTCTATCAGGTGGGCAGCCTGGCCGGCGCCCGCTGGCGCGAGTGGAACGGCCAGTTCAGGGACGACGTGCGCCGCTTCCTGCGCGGGGATGACAACGCGGTGATGGCGTTCGTGGAGCGGCTGTGCGGCAGCCCGGACATCTACCACTATCACCATGCCGATCCGGAGAAGAGCATCAACTTCGTCACCTGCCACGACGGCTTCACCCTGTGGGACTGGACCAGCTACAACGGCAAGCACAACGAGGCCAACGGCGAGCAGAACCGGGATGGCTGCGATCACAACTTCAGCTGGAACCACGGCCAGGAGGGGCCGAGCGAGGATCCCCAGATCAACGCCCTGCGCACTCGTCAGGCCAAGAACATGATGGTGGCCACCCTGCTCTCGGTGGGCTCCCCCATGCTGCTGATGGGGGATGAGGTGCTGCGCACCCAGCACGGCAACAACAACGGCTACTGCCAGGACAACGACACCTGCTGGATGCACTGGCAGCCCGATGCCAGGGGGCAGGAGATGTTCCGCTTCATGAAGGAGCTGATCCAGTATCGCAAGCACCTGTTCCAGCGCCCGGAGCAGGAGAGCATGCCGCTGTCGCTGACCGAGATCCTGCGCCACAGCGAGATCTGCTGGCACGGGGTCAACGCCGCCCAGCCGGACTTCGGCCCCCACTCCCACGCCATCGCCATGTCGGCCCTGTCGAGCGAAACCCGGCTGGCCCTCTACGTGCTGTTCAACGCCTACTGGGAGCCGCTTACCTTCAACCTGCCGAGTCCCCCCAAGGGGGTCGGTGGCTACTGGCGCCGGATCCTGGATACCGCCCTGCCCTCGCCCGAGGACATCAGCACCTTCGGCATGCCGCTCGAAGGGTTGACCCGGGAGTACCTGGCCCAGCCGCGCAGCAGCTGCCTCTTCATCTGCGGCGCCGACGACTTCTACTAGAGGCCGCACACCAGGGCCGCAAACAGCCAGCAAAAAGCCCACCCCGGTTGCCCGGGGTGGGCTTTTTCATGATGCCGGTCGGTCAGGCCAGCTGGTGCAGCACGCTGGTCGCCGCGATCTGGGCGATGATGAGGCCGCACAGGGCGGTGGAGACCACCACCGGCGCCGTCTCCTGCTGGCGATAGAGCGGGCTGAACCAGAGCAGCAGGGCGGCGATCAGCAGGGCCGCCTGGGTCAGTACGCCGGGGATCAGGGCATCAAGCCCGGCGCCGCTCCCCTGCCAGCCCACCAGCACCGCCAGCCAGAGCAGGCTCAGGATGGCGGCCACCAGCCCGGCCAGCGGCAACAGGGTGTTGAACGCCTGCAGACGGTGACGGGCCCGCAGCAGCATCAGATGGGCGAAGGCCGCCCCCAGCAGCACCATCTGCAGCAGGCCGCCAAGCCAGCCCTGGATCTGCAGCAAGCCGATGCCATAAACCAACAGCGGCACCGCCGGCAGCCAGAACAGGGTGGCCGGGATGGCGCGCTTGCCCTCGAGCCGGGATTGGGCCAGTGACAACACCACTCCCTGGATCAGGGCGGCGCCGCCACTCCAGATCAGCCAGTCGGCCGCCTTGGCCTCCACAGCCAGCATCAGGGAGAGGCCGGTGATCACCCAGACCGAGAAGAGCTGGGTGGTGATCCGCGAGCGCTGGCCCGGGCAAAGATCACCGCGCCAGAGCACCAGGCCCAGGGCGATGAGGGCCCCCAGCGCCATCAGGCCGGTCAGGGGAAAGAGCCAAAAAGGGAGTTGGACGAACATGACGCCTCCAGCAGCAAGAATTCAGAACGCGCCGATGGCGCCGGATGAAGGGGCCGAGTATACCCAAAGCCGCCGCCATCCCCAATCCCTGCCGCGCATCAGCCTGCGACGAAGGGCTCAGCTCTGGCCGCGGGCCAGCGCCACCACCCGGGCGAACATCTGGCGCAGCACCGGCGGGATGTGCTCGCCGCCGAGCCGCTCCGCCTCCTCCACCACCGCCAGCGCCATGCCCGGCTTGCTGCGATGGTGAATCGCCTTGTTGATGATGCGCCCGGCGTTGAGGGTCGAGCGCCCCCCGACGCCAGCTTCACGCCGGAACACCGCCTCGAAGCCGTTGTGGTAGAGGTAGTGCTCTATGTCCGCCGCCGGCAACTGGGTCAACCGATCCCGCTCCCTCTCTCCCTTGAGCAGGGAGCGCGCCGAAGTCGCATATTTGACCCCCGCCTCGTCGCCGTCGGTGAGCAGATGCCACTCGATGCCAAAGTCGCGCGCCACCTTGATAAGCGGTGACTGGCCACACTGGGCGAACTCGATGATCCGTACCCCCTCCGCCCGCAGGCTGTAGCCGCAGATCTGGGCGAGCTCGGAGAGCAGCCAGATCTCGGTCTCCCCCTCCACCAGCAGCCAGCAGCGGGCAAACATCGACATGGGGCGGTTGATGCGCACGTGGAAGGCAATCTTGCGCAGATCGTCGCTGCTGTAGCGCTCGCCCCCCAATTGATGACAGAGGATATCCTGCTGGCGGCGCACCAGCCGGCGGATCTGGTTGAGGGGCAACGAGGAGAGCAGATCCCCCGAATTGGTGGTGAGCAGCTTCTGCCCAGGCAGCTGTTCCAGCAGGCCCCAGGCCAGTGCCAGCATGGTGGGGTGCAGGCGGCTCTCCGGGTCTTCCAGGATCATGATGGGGCGCGCCCCCTGCTCCAGCTCCCGGTTGCCCCGCGCCTGCAGCAGGGTGGCCGCCATGCCCGCCATCGCCAGCTGCAGCGCCCGGTTGTCGGCATTGCGCAGCAGCGCCTGCAGATTGCCGGGGTTGCGCAGGGTCATGGGGCGATTGACGATCTCCCGCTGGCTGCGCGGCTTGTTCTTGATGGGGGCCAGCGCGTTGAAGTAGTGATCCATCAGCTGGCGTACCGCCTGCAGCGCCTCCTTGAGCTCGGGCTCGTCGATGCGTTGGGGCTCGTCGATCAGCTTGTCGGCCAGCTCGCTCAGCCGCAGCTCGGAGAGATCCCCCCACTGCAGGGTCTCCACCCCGTTGCGGGCGGTACGGGCATCCCGCAGCCGGAACACCGGGTTCATGGTGATGAGCAGGCAGACCAGCTCGTGGGCATTGTCGATGGCCAGGCTCTTGCCGATGCCATCGAGAAAGTCGTGGGTGGTGGTGACGGAGCCATCGCTCTGCAGCTCGGCGCTGGCGCGGTAGTGAATGCGGTGAAACTTGTCCTTGTGCTTGATCCAGGCGGCGCCGAGGCGGGCCAGCCGCTGGGAGTGCAGGCACATCTGGGGCCTGTGCTCGCTGAAGGTGAGCACCAGTTGCAGGTGGCGGGCCGGCTCGAGCTCGGGATCTTCGGGCTGATGGAAGTCATCGCTGCTGAACTGGTAAGGCTCGGCATCCTGGCCCAGCAGACACCAGAGGGCGCGCAACAGGCTGGACTTGCCCCAGGCGTTCTCGCCGATGAGCACTGTGGTGTGGTCCAGCCCGAGCGAGAGGCGATTTATTCCGCGAAAACCTTTGACTTCAATGCGTTCCAGAAACATGCGGCCATATCCAGTCCATCCTGATGGCGCAATAGTGGCAAAGTTGTCGGGAAAATCCTATCGGGTCGTGGCGATTTTCAGCGGGAACTGTGAGGAACGAGCGGTTCGGGCGGGGTCGGCATGCCAAGGCGGCCCTGGGGGGCGTTCCAGTGGCTGAACCAGAGGTGGCGGGTGCGAGTCTGACGTTTGCGATGATTCAAGGGCATCTCCTGTGCGGGTTGAAGGAACGAGGCTCCCCCTCGTTGCCAACCAATCTGCCGCTTATCTGTGACAGGAGGATGACAGCTGGCTGCGCCACTGACCCGGGGTCAGACCAAACGCTTCACGAAAGCGGTTGCCAAGGTGGGCCTGGGACGAGAAACCGCACTGGATGGCGATGCTGGCCAGGGAGTCGGCACCCGCCAGCAGCTGCTTGGCCCGCTTGAGCCGCAGCCCCAGCAGGTAGCGATGGGGCGGACAGCCCAGGCTCTGGCCGAACATGCGGGCGAAGTGGTATTCGCTCAGACCCGCCTCCTGTGCCAACTCGGCCAGGGTGACAGGCTCCGCCAGATGGGCCAGCAGGTACTCCTGCACCCGCCGGATCACCGCCGGTGCCAACCCGCCGCGCACCTCGGGCAGCGGCGGCGCCTCCCGGGTGTGGTGGCGATAGGCGTGCAGCATCAGCATCCAGGCGCCGTGAGAGAGCGCCATCCTGTCCACCTGGTGCTGCCAGTCCAGCTGCATCAGCTGGCCCTGCACCAGGCTGGCGGCCAGCGGATCGTCGATAAAGGTCTTGTCCTCCAGCAGCAGGTGGCGCCCCTCCTTGTCGCACACCTCTTCGGCGATGCGGGTCAGGTGGGCCGGGGTGAAGTAGAGGTGGAAGAAGCGAAACTCCTCGCGCACCAGCCACTCGGACCTGTGGTGATCCGGCATGATGCACACCTTGCCGGTGCCGCCGTGGCCACCCGGGCCGTCCAGCCGCTCGGTCTGCTCGCCCCCCTGCAGGTAGACGCTCAGGGTATGGTGGCCCGGCTTGTGATAGCGGGTCTGATCGTAACAGTTGCGCCAGCTGGCGACGCCAAGGCCAGGTTCCAGCCAGCAGGCGTTCTCCAGTCGCGCGCCCGTGCTGACCAGTGCATCGAATACTCCCGCCGGCTTAGTCTGCAGCACCCGCTCTGTTCCTCTTGTTGCTTGCCTGATGGCCCCTGTGCGTCATCTTAACGCGGCGCGGCGGCAAAGGCTGCGGCTGCCCGTAAAAAACCGCAAGATGGTGTAAGCCCGCCGCCACCGCCCGCTGCATGCTGATCCCATGTCGTACTCATCTCACCGGATACCCCATGAACCTGATGCTCTATCTTGCCACCGTCCTTATCTGGGGCAGTACCTGGATCGCCATCGCCTGGCAGCTCGGCCCCATCCCCATCGAGGTCTCGGTGCTCTATCGTTTCGCCCTGGCGGCGCTGGCGCTGTTTGCCCTGCTCACGGTGAGCGGCAAGTTCCCGCGCCTGCCCTGGGCGGGCCAGCGTTATGCCGCCCTGCTCGGCGGCCTGCTCTTTTCCACCAACTTTCTCTGCTTCTACCACGCCACCCTCTATATCCCGAGCGGCATGTCGGCGGTGATCTTCGCCAGCGCCAGCATCTTCAACGGCCTCAACCTCTGGCTGTTCGAGGGTAAAAGACCCGGCCTGCGCTGGTTGCAAGGATCCTTGCTGGGGCTCGTCGGCACCCTGTTGCTGTTCTGGCCCGTGCTGGCGGATGCGCAACTGGGTGCAAACGGCTGGAAGGGGCTGCTGTTTGCCTGCGGTGGCACCCTCTGCTTCTCGCTGGGCAACCTGGTCTCGGCCCGCGGCCAGCGCCAGGGCTATCACGTGCTGCAGATGGTGCCCTGGGGCATGGTCTACGGCGTGGGGCTGCTGCTGGGCTGGGTCACCCTGCTCGGTCAGTCGCTGACGCTGCCCACCGATCCGCGCTACCTGGCGGCCATGGTCTATCTGGCCATCTTCGGCTCCGTCATCGCCTTCACCGCCTACCTCACCCTGGTGGGGCGCATCGGCCCCAGCAAGGCGGCCTACGCCACCGTGCTGTTCCCTCTGGTGGCGCTGACCCTGTCCACCTTCTACGAGGGGTTCGTCTGGCAGCCGGTGTCGGTGGTCGGCGTGGTGGTGAGCCTCATCGGCAACCTGGTGATCTTCGCCCCGCCCGTCAAGGCGTGGCGCTGGCCGCTGGCACGGGCTACAAACGGAACTTGCCCCTGATGCCACCAGCCCCTAAGGTAACCGCTTTCAACAGACGAGGATGGGAGAGAGCATGTTACTGGAAGGGCTGGAGACACTCTGCCTGCTGGCGAGCGAGGGCACCATGGCCAAGGTCGCAAGCCGCCTCTACATCAGCCAGTCGGCGGTCAGCAAGCGTATCGCCCAGCTGGAACAGCGCCTTGGCAAGAAGCTCGTTGAGCCGGATGGGCGCCACACCCGCCTCACCCCCCAGGCCAGGGAGCTGCTCACCCGGGTGGCCCCGAGTCTGGCCGAGATGAAGGGGGTGCTGACGGACAGCCAGATCCTCACCGACCAGACCCCCCTGCCCGTCGCCTGCTCCGAGACCCTGCTGGCGGGCTACCTCGCCCGCTTCATGCACGACTACCTCGAGCGTGATCCCCACATCGCCCTCTCCACCCACCACACGCCGGTGATCCTGGCCCGGGTGCGCGGTGGCGACGCCCTGCTCGGCATCTGTGCCGGGCGCCTGCCTCCCGGCCACGGCCTGTGCACCGAGCGGCTGCTGGAGGAGCCCTTCTATCTGGTGGGGAACGCGGCGTCCGAGCACCAAGAAGAGAGTGCCGAGCAGCTGCAACCCATCCTCACCATGGATCTGGACAACCCCTCCAACCGCTATCTGCGCGAGCCGCTGGCGGCCCTTGGCCTGACCCCGGCCATGGAGCTCGACTCCTACCTGGCGTTGATCGAGCTGGCCAAGGCGGGGATTGGCCCCGTGCTGCTGCCGGCCGGCCTACTGGCCCTGGTGGGCGAACAAGGGGCGCAGGCCCGTCCCCTGCCGGGGCTGGGGCGTCCGCTCCACCTGGTCTACCGACCAAACAGCCTCAAGCGCGAGCGCATTGCCCGCCTGGTGCAGGCCCTGCAGGCCCATTTCCGGCAGCTGACTGCTCAGAGCTGAAAAACAAGAGGGCCCGATCCAGCGGATCGGGCCCTCTCTATATCCCTTAATCCCTTGTGCAAGGCGTCAGCCCAGCCAGGCAAAGAGCTCGGGATACTGGCTCCACACCAGCTTGACGGACATCAAGAGGGAGACGGTCACCAGCAGCGGCTTGATGAGCTTGACCCCCTTCTTGAGCACCAGCTTGGAGCCCATGCGGGCCCCGATGAACTGCCCCAGTGCCATGCACAGGCCGACGCTCCACACCACCTTGCCCCCCAGGGTAAAGAACAGCAGGGAGGCGATGTTGGAGGTGAAGTTGAGCAGCTTGGTGTGAGCGGTGGCCCGCGCCATGCCAAAGCCCGCCAGAGCCACGAAGCCGATGGCAAAGAACGAGCCTGTGCCCGGCCCGAAGAAGCCGTCATAGAAACCCACGCCACCGCCCACCAGCAGGGCGAATGCCATGGGAGTGAGGCGGCGCTGGCTCTCCGCATCGCTCACCCGGGGGGAGAAGTAGAAGTAGCAGGCAAACGCCATCAGCAGGAAGGGCAGCAGCCGCTCCAGGATGGCGGCATCTATGGTCTGCACCGCCAGGGTGCCGATGGCCGCGCCGATGAAGGTGCAGATGACCGCCGGCCAGATGATGGCCCACTCCAGCAGCCCCTTGCGGGCATAAAACCAGGTGGCGGAGAAGGAGCCGAAACTGCTCTGCAGCTTGTTGGTGCCAAGCACCAGGGCCGGCGGCATGCCGGTGGCGAGCAGGGCGGGCACCGTCAGCAGGCCCCCGCCGCCGGCAATGGCATCGATGAAGCCGGCCACCAGGGCCACGCCAAACAGGGCAAGCAGGGTAAAGAGTTCCAGTTCCATACATCGCCTCGCGAAATTGACCGGGGCCCGCAAGGGCCCGCACAGCGCAGGCTCGCCATGAGCCTGATAAACACCGCAGGTCGCTATCCTAATGGGGCTTGGCTCATGACGCCAACGAAACGGTGGCAGGCAATTGATTCCTGATTTTCATCAGTCAACCGCCCCATGAAGTGGCTGGCACGCGTGCGGTCCCCTCGCCCGCCTTGATCAGGCCGCGTCGGGCGCGCAGGTCGCCCCATCGGCCTTGAGGTCGGCCAGTGCCTGCTGCAGCTGAGCTTCATCCTCGCCGGGGGCCCGGCTGACCCGGCCCGCCATGTAACGACTGCTGAAGAGATTGAACCAAAGCTGCAACGCCTGCCCTGCCGCCAGCTCGCCGGCCACCTCCAGCACGCAGGCCGCCACCTCGGCGGTGCAGAGGTGCTCGTCGCAGTGGGCCACTCGCATGCCATAGGTGGAGAGCGCATCCGGCTTGATGGAGAGCACCGGAAAACCGTCCAGATAGGGGCTCTTGTTGAACATCTTGCGCGCCTCGGGCCAGGTGCCGTCCAGCAGGATGAAGAGCGGCTTCTTGCCGGGAACCGGAGTCACCACCGAAGTGAGCCGTGCCGGCTCCTTCTCGCAGGCGGGAAACACCACATAGGGCTGCCAGGCGGGATCCGCCAGCAGGGCCAGCAGTTCGGGATGGGGCTGGGTGCGCGACCAGAGAAATGCCCAGGTGGTCTGCGGCAGCACATCGGCGATGAGGCGGCCGGTATTGGAGGGCTTCATCGGTTCGCTGTCGTACATCAGCAGGCAAAAGCCGGCCTCCGCCTTGAGCTCAGGGCGCCACTCGCAGGCACACCAGTCGTGGCGCAGCTGACAGGCTTCGCAACGCGGCACGCTGCCACCACGGGCGAGAAAGGGTCGGGTCGAGACGCTCTTGCGCCAGATGCGCAGGCGATTGACGGCGTGATCGGGGATTGGCTTCATGGAACGCGGCTCTGACGGTGCCTGTGGCAGGACAAAAAGGGGGCAGATTGTAACGGCGCGCCCTCTGCGCAGCAAGGCCCCCCATCTGGGGCAAGCCGGGATGCCACGCCTCTTTGATACTTGGTCGTCAATCCATGCACCCACGCATGGGACACAGGAGGACGACGATGGCAGAACAAGACATTGCCCGCGAGCACGCCCTGGCCGAAGGCACTACCTTCACCTGGCACGAGCTCTATCTCCCCGATGCCGAGGCCGGGATCCGTTTCTACACCGAGGTGCTCGGCTGGGAGAGCCAGACCATGGCGATGGAAGGCGGCGACTACCCCATGCTGGTTGCCAATGGCAGGCCGATCGCCGGCGTGCAGTCTACCCGGGGCAATCCCGAGATGGCCGGCGTACCACCCCACTGGGCAACCTATATCGCGGTGGATGACGTCGATGTCAGGGTGCTCAGGGTCAACCAGCACGGCGGCACCGTGGTGGTGCCCGCCATGAACATCCCGGGGGTCGGGCGCATGGCCCTGATTGCGGATCCGCAAGGGGCGCACATCTGGCTGTTCACCCCCGACCCCATGTGACATAGCCCACCACAACAACGATAGAGGGGCCCGCGGGCCCCTCTGTTACGTTCGGCAAACCGTCAGACCGCCTTGCGCAGGATCTGCTCCAGATAGTGCGCGAAGTTGTGGCCGTGATGCTCCAGCAGTTTCGGGAACATGGAGATGGAGGTCATGCCCGGGAAGGTGTTGATTTCGTTGAGCAGGATCTCCCCCTCTTCAGTCAGGAAGAAGTCGATGCGCGACAGGTGAGTCAGTTTGAGCTGACGGAACGCCTTGAGGGCGTACTCGTGGATGGCATCGGCCTGGGCCTGGGTCAGCCCCTCGGCACGCAGCGCGGTCTCGGTGTGGCTGGCGCTGCTGTACTTTTCTTCATAGGTGTAGAACTTGTCCTGCGGCACGCAGATCTCGCCCGGGTAGGTGGCCACCAGTTCGTCACCGTACTGGTAGACCGCCACTTCCAGCTCGCGCGGCTTGACTGCTTTTTCGATCAGTACCTGCTCGGAGTAACCGAAGGCATCGGCAATGCCCTTCACCAGATCCGCTTCGTTGCTGGCGGAGTAGCAGCCGACGGAAGAGCCCTGGGAGGCCGCCTTGATGAAGACCTTGCCCCACTTGGCCAGCGCCGCTTTCGCCTCGGTCAGGCTCGCCTCGCCCTGCTCGGTCAGGAACAGATAAGGGGTGTTGGGGATGCCGAGGGCGGTGAGCCACAGCTTGGTGGTGATCTTGTTGAAGCATACTTTGCTCGCCTCGGCGTCACAGCCGAGGTAAGGCAGGCCGGCCAGCTCGAGGAAGGATTGCAGATCGCCGGTCTCACCCGGATAGCCGTGAATACAGGGCACCACGTAATCCACCGGACGGGCCACGCTGTCGAAAGAGAGCAGCTTGTCCAGCCCCAGCTTGCACTCGCGGCCGTCGGCGCTGAGCCAGCGGTCGGCAAACATCTCGACCCGGGTCACTTCCACGCCGGGCAGGAGAGAGAGCTGTTTTTCGAGGAAATTGGCACTGCGCAGCGAGACTTCGTGTTCGGAGCCACCGCCGCCACACAGCAGCAAGACATGGATGTTCTTCATTAGATGTGATCCCTTGGGAAAAGCGGCTTCGCCATCACCATTTAAAACCCAACCGCATTAAAACCGGACGAAGCCAGATACGAAGATAAGTGCGGGCCAGTGTAGCAAGGGAGATCGAGCCTTGTCAGCCGATGGGCGCCCCATCCGCCAACAAGAGCCATAAAAATTCCCGCCTGTGTCAGAAATTGGATGAAAAGAGCTCAGCGCGGCGGATCGAGCCGGCCATTGCCACTGCCGTTGACCCGAAACCAGCCAGCGATGCTGTAGCGCTCCTGGTTGGCGGGCAGCACCTCGTGGGGGAACTCTTCGGATAAAAACAGCACCAGTCGCCCGCCCCGGGGGGAGACGTCCATCAGAAACTGCTCGTCGTCACCGTACATGCGCAGCACCCCGCCCGCCTCTGGCTGCCAGTCGTTGTTCAAGTAAAACACCGAGGTGAGGCGGCGGTTGGAGCGCCCGGCGAAGGCGTCGCGATGGGTGGCATAGAAGTCACCGCTGCGGTAGCGGGCAAAGTGGGCCTCATAGTCGAACAACCCGAGCATCAGCATCCGGTTGGCGGTCAGGCGCAGCGCCTCCATCCGGGCCAGGTAGTCGGCCACCGGCGCGCCGAGGGAGGCGTCGAGCCAGTGGATCTGATCCCGGCGAATGTCGCGGTTGTCCTGATACAGGGTATCGCGGCCGATCCCCGCCGGTCGCCACTCGTCCGGCAGACAGGCCCTGAGGGCATCCACCTCGGCGGCGGTTAAAAAATCATCCACTATCACCCATCCCCGGGTGTATATGGCGTCCATGACGGCTTGATAGTCCAAGATTGACTCGCAACAAGTGGAAAGAGGGCGCTTTTTAGCGACTTCCCGGCCAAGACACAAACCGGTTTGCTTCTCTTGAGAAGTCCCACCATCAATACGCCATCCGGGCCGCCAAGACCCCCATTATCTCGGCGCGATCGCCACTCTGTGATCCGGCGCACTCAATCTGCTCCCACCAAGGGAGCACTCCGGCTTGCTCCCCGCCGCCGCCCCCGTTAACGTGGTGCAATGTGCCCTGAATGGGCCCCACTCAAAGGAGTCTTTCATGTCTTTGCCCGAACTCACTCTGCAACGCCTCGACGGCAGCGAACTGCCGCTCGCCTCCCTCGCGGGCCAGGTCATTCTGGTGGTCAACGTCGCCAGCCGCTGCGGCTTTACCCCTCAATACACGGGGCTGGAGGCACTCTATCGGGAGCTGGGGCCCAAGGGGCTGGTCCTCCTGGGCTTCCCCTGCGATCAGTTTGGCCACCAGGAGCCGGGCGATGCCGAGGAGATCGCCCGTTTCTGCTCCCTCGACTATCCGGTCAGCTTCCCCATCATGGCCAAGTGCGAGGTCAACGGCGAACAGGCCCACCCCTTCTATCAGTGGCTCAAGAAGGAAAAGCCGGGTCTGCTGGGGCTGGAGAACGTCAAGTGGAACTTCACCAAGTTCCTGATCGACCGGGACGGCCAGGTGGTGGAGCGCTTTGCCCCCACCACCAAACCGGAAAACCTGGTCGCCCCCATCCGCGATCTGCTCTGATTGCCTGAACCTGCCTAATTGAGCGGCCGGTGCGACAGCTACTGCGCAGCGGCCGCGCTTTTGCTATATTACGCCCCCGTTATCACTTTCATCCCGTGGCCGGCCCTGTGCGCCGGTCACCCGCTGAGCCCAAGGCTCACCAGAGGAGTCTCTCTCGAACATGTCATTCAACGAACTGGGTCTGTCCCCGCACATCCTGCGGGCCGTCAAGGAGCTGGGTTACGAACAGCCAACCCCCATCCAGCAGCAAGCCATCCCCGCCATTCTGGCCGGGCAGGACGTGCTCGGCGGCGCCCAGACAGGCACAGGCAAGACGGCCGGCTTCACCCTGCCCATGCTGCAGCGGCTGCTGGCCAACCATGGCCGCGGCCGTCGTCAGGTGCGCTCCCTGGTGCTCACCCCGACCCGCGAGCTGGCCGCCCAGGTGGGCGAGAGCATCATCAAATATGCCCACCACCTGCCGTTTCGCACCCTGATCGCCTACGGCGGTGTCAGCATCAAACCCAATCTGGACGCCATCAAGCTCGGCATCGACATCCTGGTGGCCACCCCGGGCCGCTTGCTGGATCTGCTGACCCAGGGCGCCCTAACCCTGACCGAGCTGGAAGTGCTGGTGCTGGATGAGGCGGATCGCATGCTCGACATGGGCTTCATCCACGACATCCGCCGCATCATGAAAGCCCTGCCCGCCGAGCGGCAGACCCTGCTCTTCTCCGCCACCTTCTCGGACGACATCAAGGCGCTGGCGGACGATCTGCTGAACGACCCGACCCTGATCGAGGTCGACCCCAGCAACACCGCCGCCGAACAGGTGACCCAGCGCATCATCCAGGTCGACCGGGAACGGCGCCGCGAGCTGCTCTCCCACATGATTGGCCGCGGCAACTGGCAGCGGGTACTGGTGTTCGTACGCACCAAGCAGATTGCCGACAGGCTCGCCCAGCAGATGCAAAAGGATGGCCTGGATACCGTCGCCATTCACGGCGACAAGAGCCAGGGTGCCCGCAACCGGGCGTTGGCGGATTTTCGCGAGGGTAAGGTGCGAGTGCTGGTGGCGACCGACATCGCCGCCCGGGGTCTGGACATCGATCAGCTGCCCCACGTGATCAACTTCGAGCTGCCCCAGATGGCGGAGGATTACATCCACCGCATCGGCCGCACCGGCCGCGCCGGTCGTGGCGGCGAGGCCATCTCGCTGGTGAGCCAGGACGAGCTGGGTCAGCTCAAGGCCATCGAGGCACTGATCGGCCAATCCCTCTCCGTCGAGATCCTGGACGGCTATGAGCCAAGCGGCAAACCGAGCCGGCAGACCCTGCCCGGCAGCAAGCCGGTGCAAAACCCGCCGCGCGCCCGTGGCGCCGCCAATGCCAAGGGTGGCAAGGGCAAGCCCGCCGCCGGCAAAGGCAAGGGGGATGGTGCCAAGAAACCCGCCCCGGCGCGCAAGCGGGAAGTGGTGGGCGAGGATATCGGCTTTGCCCCCATGCGCCGCCTGCCGAAGGCCCAGCGCGGCGACTATCAGGACAACTCCAACGAGGAGTAAGACACAGTCCTGAACCCGTCATAACAAAAAACCGCCCGAGGGCGGTTTTTTCATGATGGCGTCACAGGCCTGTCAGTGCCAGCTGTCGCAATGGACATGTGCAGCAACGGATAGGGTCTGCCCTGCCCGTCCAGCGCCGAGCGGCCCACCACCGCGAAGCCAAGGCGGCGATAGAAGCCGAGCGCCTGCTCATTTTGCTCATTGACGTCCACCCGGCTCGCCCCCAGCCGGTCGATGGCATCGGCCACCAGCAGGCGACCCACCCCGCCCCCGCGCAGAGCGGGGTCGATGAAGAGCATCTCGATATTGCCCTCGTGTACCCCGCAAAAGCCGGCGATCCCCTGCTCGCTGCGGGCGCAGGTGAGGGTCACGGCGTCGAAGTAATGTTCCAGAATGAGCTCGCGCAGGGTGGCTATCTCCTCCTCCGGCAAAAAGTGGTGGGTGGCGCGCACCGACGCCTCCCACAACGCGATCAGGGCCTGATAATCCGCGCGCGATGGCTGCTCCAGCCTCATATCGTACTCACTCAATAGATTGATTGTTCGGGGTCTGCCGAGCCGGCGCCATGGCGTCGACCTGCTTGAGGACAAACCCCTTCTCGATGCCGGCCTTGAAGCCCAGCTTTTCATAGAGCCGGTGGGCGTCATCGCGCCCCTCCCCCGACAGTAGCATCACCTTGTAGCAATCCTGCTGCCAGGCAAGCTCAAGCGCATGGGTCAGCAGCTGCCGGCTGATGCCCCGGCGCCGAAACGCAGAGGCCGTCACCACGTGCTCTATGATGCCAACCTTCTCCTTGAGCTGTGGGCGACACATCGTCACCTTGGACGAGGGTCGCAAACCTCGGGGGCACCATACCTGCAAATCGGCAAACGCGCCTCAGCGGGTCTTGACCGCCTGCAGCAGTACCGACATGTCCGGTCCGAAGCGGCGAGCTCTGATGGCGTCGCGGATCGCCGCCTCGTCGTAGCGGCTGGCCGGATAGAGCAGCACGCAGGCGGTGTCGCCGGGCTTGAGGAAGTGGGTCTCGCCAAACGGGGTATAGCGGGTGGCCCCGATGCTGATGAGGGCATGGGCCGGGCGCCCGGCCTGGGCCAACAGCCCCTGGATGTGCTCGGCCGGCCCCTCGTCCTGCTGATGGTTGAACTTGTCGATGGCCCATGTCAGCAACTGGCCGTGAAAGTAGCTGTAATCCACCGCCGCGCTGTCGACCCCGTAGGCGTGCAGCTCGCCATCCCGCTCCAGATAGCAGGCGATGCGGTAGTCATCGAGCTCGCAGCCGGCGGCGAAGTGGGAAAGGGGCAGCAACGCGGGGGCCAGCCCCTTGCTCTCTTCACCCCAGTTCTTCTTCTCGCTGATCTTTTTGGCGTTGGGACGGCGAATGGAGCAGTCGTTGTAGGCACCAAAGGCGCGCGGATGGATGGCCACCACCTGCTCACCCGCGTACTCCAGCTCGCACCAGAGTGCAACTTCCGGCTCTATCTGCACTTTTTCATCGCCGCTCACCGCCGCTTCCGGCAAGAAGATGGCGTTGCCGCTCAAGGGAAAGACGCCGAGCTGGCCGGGGTGGCCCGGCACATAGAAGGGGAACAGCGCCTTGGGAGCGCTGGTGTCACGCACCACCACCGCCACGAAATCCGAGGCCTCGCCGGCCTGCTCCAGATGACCGGCGAAATTGCCCGCTACCCCGAGTCCGATAAACTTGCTCTCTGCTGTCACTTGCATCTTGCTCACCTGCATCTTGCCAAAGCGAAGGCAGCGGCCCGGCACGGGGCGACTGCCGCAAAAGTGGCACGGATTAAAACACAGGGGTCTGCCCTCGCCCAGCCTGCACGCCCCATCCTGTGCGCCAGCGCGAACTTTTGCGGGCCACTTGGCGAGCTTGTGAGCAACCGCCGTGCCCGAACTGACTCGACATGCGTAGCGCCTGCCCTTGATCACGGCAACATGCCGAGCATTGATCATCATGCACATGGGAAACAGATCGTTTCCACATCCTGCCGCCTTGCCCCTTGGGCCGGCCCGCCAACTTTGCTAGGCTGCCGGCCATGCCAGTCCGCACACTCAAGGATGCCTCCGATGTCAGCACAGCACTTTCAGGGCCGCTTCGAGGTCGAGTTCAAATACCGGCTCGGCGATGTCGCGGCCTTCACCACGGCCCTCGCCGCCCTCAATCCCGAGGTGATGCTGGAGCGCAACCAGGAGCAGGACACCTACTTCGACACCCCGGACCGCAGCCTGACCGCGGCGGGCAAGAGCCTGCTGGTCCGCGCCATGCAACCCTCCGGCATCCAGCTCTGGATCGTGAAGGGGCCCGAAACCGATCGCTGCGAGGCGGTCAACATCACCGACGCCGACAAGGCCATCAGCATGCTGCACACCCTGGGTTACCAGCCGATAATGACCCTTCGCAAAGTGCGCAGCATCTATTTCGTCGGCCCCTTTCACGTCACCCTGGATAGCCTGACTGGGCTCGGCGATTTTGCCGAGCTGGCCATCATGACCGATGACGAGGAGCGACTGGTGGAATATAGGCATGCCTTGGAAGCGTTGGCGTCAACACTGGGTTTGAAACAGCGTGAGCACCGCTCTTACAAAGCGTTATGTG
>NZ_NEVB01000004.1:0-17076 GCF_002259925.1 Aeromonas sp. A35_P
ACCAAATTGATATGGACCTCAAACAGCTCACCTATCTGCTGGCGGTGCGGGATGCCGGCTCCTTTACCAAGGCGGCCAACGGGCTGCACGTGGCGCAGCCCGCCATCAGTATGGCTATCGCCAAGCTGGAGCAGCAGCTCGAGCTGCGCCTGTTCGACCGTCAGGATCGCAACGTGCGGCTCACCCCGGAAGGGGAGGTGCTCTGTCGTCATGCGGAGCGCCTGCTGCGCCAGATGCACCAGGCCGAGGCCGAGATGGCCGAACTCAAGGGGCTGGAGCGCGGAGAAGTGCGCATCGGCATCCCCTACATGATGGGCTCCTATTACTTCCCGCCGATCCTGATGGCCTTCAAGCACCGCTACCCCGGCCTCAAGATCCGGGTGGAGGAGGCAGGTACCCGCGAGCTGTTGAGCCGGATGGTGGATGGTTCGCTGGATCTCGCCATCCTCATCACCAGCGATCTGCCGCCGGCGCTGGAAGGGGCCCAACTGCTGCGTGAAGAGATGCTGATGGTGGTGGGAGAGGAGCATCCGCTGCGTCAGGCCCGGAGTGTGTCGCTGAGCGAGTTCTTCAGCCAGGAGCTGGCGATGTTTCGCCGTGGCTTCTATCACCGTGAGCACATGGAGGCGTTGGCCCAGGGGCTGGGCTGCGAGCCTGACATCGCCTTTGAGAGCAATCTCATCCCGCTGCTCAAGGCGGTGGTGAAGCAGGGTTTTGCGGTGACCACCTTCTTGCGGATGGCGCTGGACGAAGAGCCGGCCCTGACCGGGATCCCGTTTGCCCCCCCGATCTTTCTCGATCTCTGCGTGGCGTGGCGGCGGGGGGATCCGCTCTCGATGGCCAACCGGGCCTTGCGGGATTTTCTGCTGGCGCAGGCACAGCCATAAATGGCCAAGAAGGAAAGGCTATCAGGCAAAAGTTTGTTAGTATTAGTTCAAGTCGCCTTTAGAGCCTAACATCATGAAACTCCAACAATTGCGTTATATCGTTGAGGTTGCCAACCACAGACTGAACGTGTCGGCAACGGCAGAGAGTCTCTACACCTCTCAGCCAGGGATCAGCAAGCAGGTGCGCATGCTGGAAGATGAGCTGGGGATCCAGATTTTCGAGCGCAGCGGCAAACATCTGACCCAGATCACCCCGGCTGGACGGGACGTGATCAAGATTGCCAACGAGATCCTGGGCAAGGTGGAGAGCATCAAGTCGGTGGCGAGCCAGCACACTCATCCCGAACAGGGTACGCTCCATATCGCGACGACCCACACCCAGGCCCGTTATGCACTGCCTGACGTGATAAAAGGCTTCATCAAGCGCTTTCCCAAGGTCTCCCTGCACATGCATCAGGGCACGCCAACCCAGATCAGCGAAGCCGTGGTCAAGGGGCAGGCCGACTTTGCCATCGCCACCGAGGCGCTGCACCTGTACGAAGATCTCATCATGCTGCCCTGCTATCACTGGAACCGCAGCGTGATCGTGCCCAAGGGGCATCCGCTGACCCAGGTTGGCAAGCTCTCCATCGCCGACATCGCCCGCTTCCCGCTGGTGACCTATGTGTTCGGCTTTACCGGCCGCTCCGAACTCGACACTGCCTTCAACCGGGCCGGTTTTGAGCCCAACATCGTCTTTACCGCCACCGATGCGGACGTGATCAAGACTTATGTCCGGCTGGGGGTGGGGATCGGCGTGATGGCTACCATGGCGCTGGATCCCCAGGTCGATACCGATCTGGTGGCCCTCGATGCCAGCCACCTGTTTGCCCACAGCACCACCAAGATCGGCTTTCGCAAGGGCTCTTTCCTGCGTACCTACATGTATGACTTCATGACCCGTTTTGCCCCGCACCTGACCCGGGATGTGGTGGAGCGTGCCATCGCCCTGCGCTCCAGCGACGACGTGGATGCCATGTTTGCCGATATCGAGCTGCCAATCCGCTAGCGCCGCGGCGATACGAGAGCAACAAAAACGCCTCCCATGGGAGGCGTTTTTCATGCCGATGAGCGCGAGGCGAGCTCACTTCTTGAACATGTGATCCAGCTTGCTGGCCTTGGTCGAGAGGTAGAACTCGTTGTGGGGATTGCGCCCTTCCTGCAGGGGAACCCGCTCCGCTACCGGGATGCCGAAGGATTCCATCGCCTTCATCTTGCGCGGGTTGTTGGTCATCAGCTTGAGGGATTTCACCTCCAGCTGCTTGAGCATGTCGGCGCAGATGGTGTAGTCGCGCATGTCGGCGGCAAAGCCGAGCGCCACGTTGGCTTCAACGGTGTCGGCGCCCTGATCCTGCAGATGATAGGCCCGGATTTTGTTGAGCAGACCGATGCCGCGTCCTTCCTGACGCACGTACAGCAAGACGCCACGGCCCGCCTTGGCGATGTTTTCCAGTGCGGCTTGCAGCTGGAAACCGCAGTCGCAACGCAGACTGAACAGGGCATCGCCGGTCAGGCACTCGGAGTGAATTCGGCCCAGCACCGGCTCATCACCCGTGATATCGCCCATCACCAGCGCGGCATGATCCTTGCCGGTGCCGGTTTCCTGAAAGCCGACCAGCGTGAAGGTGCCCCAGGGGGTTGGCAACTTGGATTTGGCCACGAGGGTAACGCTGCTCATAGGTTGCTCCTTACTACAGCTGCTTAAAAAAGGGCGGCCAGTTTAGCGCGCCTTGTCCGGAACAACCATAAGAACAAAACCTTGCACTGTTTAATGGCTTGCCCCGTTGTACACAAAGAGGACAGTTGCGACCGGTTTTGCGCAATTGTTTGTGCTGGCGACTGCCAGGCTCGGCACATTTGGGTATAATCGGCGCCCATTACCCCATCCCTCCCGGGATGTGTGCAACAAGTGTGCAGGAGAGACGTTATGCCGCAGATGGCCCCCGTGATGACAATTGATGGCCCAAGTGGTGCCGGCAAGGGCACCCTGTGCCAGTTGCTGGCTGAAAAACTGGGTTGGCACCTGCTCGACTCCGGCGCCATATACCGGGTGCTGGCCCTGGCGGCCTTGCATCACGATGTCGAGCTCGATTCCGAAGCCGCGCTGGTCCCCCTGGCCGCCAATCTGGACGTGCAGTTCCAGGTCGATGCCGAGCAGGTGAAGGTCGTGCTGGAAGGGGAGGATGTTTCCCGTACCATTCGTACCGAGGAAGTAGGCAATGCCGCGAGCAAGATTGCCGCCTTCCCGCGGGTGCGCGAAGCCCTGTTGCGCCGTCAGCGTGCATTTCGCCAGGCCCCCGGTCTCATCGCCGACGGCCGCGACATGGGCACCGTGGTTTTCCCCGAGGCGGAAGTGAAGATTTTCCTCGACGCCAGCGCCGAAGAACGGGCAGCCCGCCGCTATAAGCAGTTGCAAGATAAGGGCTTTGATGTTAACTTTGAGCGTCTTTTAACCGAGATTCGGGAACGTGACGATCGCGACAGAAATCGCGCCGTTGCCCCCCTGAAACCGGCAGAAGATGCTCTCGTGGTGGATTCAACCGCCATGTCCATAGACGAAGTGCTGGCAACGGTGCTCGCCTATGCGGAGCAACAACTCGGTGATGCCAGCGCAAGCTGACATCCGGTCGTCTGCACCATGGATGGCGCAGATTATTTAAAACAACCCCGCTTGTGCTGGATGACAAGTGGATGTTTCATTTGTGACATAAACAATGATCGAATCTTTTGCTCAACTCTTTGAAGAGTCCCTGAACGCCGTTGAAACCCGTCAAGGTTCCATCGTCAAGGGTACTGTCGTTGCTATCGAAAATGGTTTCGTACTGGTTGACGCCGGTCTGAAATCCGAGTCCGCTATCCTGGCTGAAGAATTCAAGAACGCCATGGGCGAGCTGGAAATCAACGTAGGCGACTCCGTTGACGTGGCTCTGGACTCTATCGAAGATGGTTTCGGCGAAACCAAGCTGTCCCGCGAAAAAGCCAAGCGCCACGAAGCCTGGCTGCAGCTTGAAAAAGCTTACGAAGAGCAAGCTACCGTTATCGGTATCATCAACGGCAAGGTCAAGGGTGGTTTCACCGTTGAACTGAACGGCATCCGTGCCTTCCTGCCGGGTTCTCTGGTTGACGTGCGTCCGATCCGTGACACCGCTCACCTGGAAAACAAAGAACTCGAGTTCAAAGTCATCAAGCTGGACCAGAAGCGCAACAACGTTGTTGTTTCCCGTCGTGCCGTGATCGAGACCGAGAACACCTCCGAGCGCGAAAGCCTGCTGGCTAACCTGCAAGAAGGTCAAGAAGTTAAGGGTATCGTCAAGAACCTGACCGACTACGGTGCATTCGTAGATCTGGGCGGTGTTGACGGCCTGCTGCACATCACCGACATGGCGTGGAAGCGCGTTAAGCATCCTTCCGAAATCGTCAACGTTGGCGACGAGATCGCAGTCAAGGTTCTGAAGTTCGACCGCGAGCGTACCCGTGTATCCCTGGGTCTGAAGCAGCTGGGCGAAGATCCCTGGGTTGCTATCGCCAAGCGCTACCCGGAGACCACCCGTCTGTCTGGCCGCGTGACCAACCTGACCGACTACGGCTGCTTCGTTGAAATCGAAGAAGGCGTTGAAGGCCTGGTACACGTATCCGAGATGGATTGGACCAACAAGAACATCCACCCGTCCAAGGTTGTTAACGTTGGCGACGTGGTTGACGTGATGGTTCTGGACATCGACGAAGAGCGTCGTCGTATCTCCCTGGGTCTGAAGCAGTGCAAATCCAACCCGTGGCAGCTGTTTGCCGAAACTCACGCCAAGGGCGACCGTGTTTCCGGCAAGATCAAGTCTATCACTGACTTCGGTATCTTCATCGGTCTGGATGGCGGCATCGACGGCCTGGTTCACCTGTCTGACATCTCCTGGAACAACCAGGGCGAAGAAGCAGTTCGTGAATTCAAGAAAGGCGACGAAATCGAAGCCGTTGTTCTGCAAGTTGACCCGGAGCGTGAGCGCATCTCCCTGGGCGTCAAGCAGATCGAAGAAGACCCGTTCAATAAGTACCTGTCTGACAACAAGAAAGGTGCTATTGTGAAGGGTAAGGTTACCGAGGTTGATGCCAAGGGTGCCGTGATCGAACTGGCTGACGGCGTAGAAGGCTACCTGCGTGCCTCCGACGCTGCTCGTGACCGCGTAGAAGACGCCACTCTGGTGCTGTCTGTTGGTGACGAAGTTGAAGCTAAATTCATGGGCGTTGATCGCAAGAACCGCACCGTGAGCCTGTCTGTCCGTGCTAAGGACGAGGCTGACGAGCGTGTTGCCATCGACAACCTGAACCAACAAGAAGAAGTTGTGTTCAGCAATGCCATGGCTGAAGCGTTCAAAGCCGCCAAGGGTGAATAATCCTTGATGCAAGAAAAGGGCGGCGTGTCACGCCGCCCTTTTTTATCTTGGCGTAATGAATATTGCATGTGATCGGGGAAGGAGATTTAACGTTATGACCAAATCAGATCTCATCGAACAATTGGCTGCCAGCCGCATGCATATGCCGGCCAAAGATGTCGAAGCCGCCATCAAGGAGATCCTTGAGCAGATGGCGTCGACTTTGCAAAACGGCGACCGGATTGAAATCCGCGGATTTGGAAGTTTTTCACTGCACTATCGTGCACCCCGTGTGGGCCGCAACCCCAAGACCGGGGATAAGGTTGAATTGACCGGGAAATATGTGCCGCATTTCAAGCCCGGCAAAGAGTTACGCGAGCGCGTGAACATCATCGAATAATGCAGAAAATGGCATACTTGGGTATGCCTTTTTTGTTTTTACGGTTTCTATTGTGGCAATTGTCCGGTTTTGCCAAGTCTTTTCCCATTCGCTCTAGAGTCTGCCGGTGATTTTAAGGATAATCAGCCTCTCATTAGCTACTGACAGGGAGCTCCTATGAAGCGTATCTTGGCCCTCATTCCACTGGTGCTGGTGTTTATCCTGACGCTGGCCATCGGTTCGCAAAATGGCCAGCTGGTGCAGTTCAATTATCTGATTGCTCAAGGGGAGTTCTCGCTCTCCATGTTGCTGGGATTCTTCTTTGGTGGTGGCTTCCTGCTGGGCTGGCTGGTCTTCGGTCTGCTGTTCTTGCGCCTCAAGATGCAAAATCGCACCCTCAATCGCACCATGCGCCGTCAATCCCGTGAATTGGAGCTGGCCCGAACGGCTGCCAAGGAATAATGTCCCTCGATGCTTGAACTGCTTTTCCTGCTGTTGCCCATTGCCGCCGGCTACGGCTGGTATATGGGGCGCAGGAGTGTTCGCCAGGACACCCAGAAACAGAGTAACCAGTTTTCCCGCCAGTACGTGGCGGGTCTCAATTATTTGCTGTCTGACGAATCCGACAAGGCGGTGGATCTCTTCATCCAGCTGCTGGAAGTGGACAGCGAGACCATCGAAACCCACCTCTCCCTCGGCAACCTGTTCCGTCAACGGGGTGAGGTAGACCGGGCCATCAAGATCCACCAGAACCTCATCACCCGCCAGCTCACCATGGAGCAGCGTCAGCTTGCCCTGCAGGAGCTGGCGCGGGACTTCCTCGCCGCCGGTTTGCTCGATCGGGCCGAGAAGCTGTGGCTAGAGCTCACCGAGGACGGGGAGTATGAGGAGACGGCGCTGGCCCAGTTGCAGCTCATCTATCAGCAGCTACGTGATTGGGACAAGGCGATCGCGGTGAGCGAGCGGTTGCAAAAATTCCAGGGCAAGAAGCTGGCCCCCACCATCGCCCATTACCAGTGCGAGCTGGCCGACATGGCCCTGCGCGAAGAGAATCGCAAGCAGGCCCAGCTGCGTTTTCGCAAGGCCTTGGCCGCCGACGGTAACTGCGTGCGTGCCTCGCTCGGCCTCGGCTGGCTGGCCAAGGGGGAGGGCGATCCGCGCCAGGCGGCCCGCGAGTTTGAGCGGGTGCTGACCCAGGACATCGATTTCGCGAGCGAAGTGCTGGAACCCCTGTGCGAGAGCTTGGAGCTGTGCGGCGAGGAGGCGCGTATCCCCGAGCTGCTCGGCCAGGCCCAGGAGGCGCGGGCCGGCTTCCCGGTTACCTTGCGGCTGGCCGATTATGTGGAGCGCCACAACGGGCGCGAGGCAGCCTCCGAGCTGGTGCTGCGCCAGCTGCGGCGCACGCCGTCGCTACGCGCCTTCCAGCACCTGATGGCACTGCAGTTGCGTGGTGCTGAAGAGGGGCAGGCCAAGGAGAGCCTGACCATGCTCAAGGCGTTGGTCGACGAGCAGATCAAGATCAAGTCCACCCACAAGTGCCGGCAGTGCGGGTTTGCCACCCACTCCCTGTTCTGGCAGTGCCCCTCCTGCCGCCAGTGGGGAGCGATCAAGCCGATCCGCGGTCTGGACGGGGAGTAAGAGCCACATCAATGTCATCAACCAGGCCCCTGTGGCCTGGTTTTTTCAGGCCGGGCCGGACTCGCTCCGGACGGCGCATAACCATCGATAGGAAGTGAGATGCTAGATCCCAAAGTACTGGTTGCGCTGGATTATCAGCACGAGACCGATGCCTTCGCCTTCATTGAACGTATCTCCCCGGCCCAGTGCCGTCTCAAGGTAGGCAAGGAGATGTTCACCCTGTTCGGCCCCCAGTTCGTGCGTCAGCTGGTTGCCAAGGGGTTCGATGTCTTCCTGGATCTGAAGTTTCACGACATTCCCAACACCGTCGCCAAGGCAGTCGCCGCCAGTGCCGAACTCGGCGTCTGGATGGTGAACGTGCACGCCAGCGGTGGCGAGCGGATGATGCGGGCCGCCAAGGAGGCGCTGCTGCCTTATGGCGACAAGGCGCCGCTGCTTATCGGGGTGACCGTGCTGACCAGCATGGAGCAGTCCGACATGGCACCGCTGGGCCTTGATGTGACGCCGGCCGAGCAGGTGATCCGGCTGGCCAAATTGACCAAAGACGCCGGGCTGGACGGGGTGGTCTGCTCCGCCAACGAAGCGCGCGAGCTCAAGGCGTTGCTCGGTGACGAGTTCAAACTGGTGACGCCGGGGATCCGCCCCACCGGCTCGGCTGCCGGGGATCAGCGCCGGGTCATGACACCGCTGGCGGCGGTGGAGGCGGGTGCCGACTATCTGGTGATTGGCCGCCCCATCACCCAGGCGGCCGATCCTGCCGCCATGCTGGCCGGCATCAACGCGGAGCTGGCGGGTCGCTCATAAAGAGAATGCCGGCCCGATGGGGCCGGCATTGCATCCGGTGCTGGCTCACTCCTTGACGGCGTGGGGGCGCAAGGTGACCGGCAGCAGGCCGAGCAACAGGCCGGCGCCCGAGCCAATCAGATGTGATTCAATGTGTACCCTGGCCCCGATGAGGGCGGAAACCGGACTCTCTCCCGCACTGTAGAAATCCACCCCAAGCTTGATCGCTACCCCTGCCAGCATCAACCAGCCGGAGTGGCGGCGATAGCGGATATCCTGCAACGCGCCCCACACGAACAGGCCGTGCAGCGCCCCCGACAGCCCCATGTACCACTGGGTCTGCGGACACCACCACCAGATGCCGAGCCCGACGGCGCTCCCCAGCAACAGCAGCAGCAGCGGCAGGCGACAGCCTGTCAGGTATTCGCGAAACAGGCTGTAGAGCACGCACAGCCCGCTCAGGTTGAGCAGCAGGTGCCACAGATTGGTGTGGGCCAGATTGCCTGTTATGATGCGCCACCCTTCACCCTGGGCTATCAGGGTACGATCGAAGGAGAGCTGGTGATTCGGCACGGTGAAAAAGAGCAGCAAACTGGCGAGTGAAAGCGTGATGACCCAGAGCAATCCTGATTTTTCTGACAACATGAAACAGTCCGACGACAACAAGAGTCGATACTGTACACGTTGCACCAGAGCCCTCAAAGCCTGTCTGTGTGATTATATTCGGCCAGTTTCCCCCCATGCACCCCTGCACATCCTGCAGCATCCGGGGGAGGTGGGTCATCCCAAGGGGACCGCCGTCCTCTTGGCCGCCTCGCTGGCGCAGGCCCGTCTGCATGTGGGTGAACAGGTGGCCGATCTTCCCGAGCTGGCGGCCTTGTTGGCCGATCCCGCGCTGCAGTGCTATCTGCTGTGGCCGGATGAGGAGGCCATCTCTCTTGCCGAGGTGCGAGAGCGGGAGGCGGCCGAGCCGGCTCGCCGGGTCTGTTTTCTGCTGCTCGATGGCACCTGGCGCAAGGCCTACCGGATGCTGCACAGCAACCCCGAGTTGCAGCAGTTGCCGCGAATTGGGCTGGATGCCGTCGCGGGGCAGTACTCCATTCGCAAGAAGCCGTTTCCAGAGGCGCTGTCTACCCTGGAAGCGGGCTACCATCTGTTGTCCCAGTGGGAGGGCGCACCCGATCGCTTCGCCCCGCTGATGACCCTTTTTACCCATTTGAACCGGCAGTGGCATGATTTTGCCCAGGGCCGACGCAGTTGAACTGCCCAGAGGAGTGACATACGTGAAAAAAGCCGTCGTGGTATTCAGTGGTGGTCAGGACAGCACCACCTGCCTGGTCCAGGCCTTGTCCCGCTATGACGAGGTGCATGCCATCACCTTCGATTATGGCCAGCGCCATAGTGAAGAGATCGAGACGGCGCGCCGTCTGGCCAGCCGGCTCGGCATCGCCGCCCACAAGGTGATGGACGTGACCATGTTGGGGGAGCTTGCCATCTCGGCCCTGACCCGGGACGAGATCCCGGTGAGCTTCGAGCTGCAGGAGAACGGCCTGCCCAATACCTTCGTACCGGGCCGCAACATCCTGTTCCTCACCCTGGCCGCCATCTACGCCTATCAGGTGGGCGCCGAGGCGGTGATCACCGGGGTGTGCGAGACCGATTTTTCCGGTTACCCCGATTGCCGCGACGAGTTCGTCAAGGCGCTCAACCAGGCTGTCTCCCTGGGGCTGGATCGCGCCATTCGTTTCGAGACGCCGCTGATGTGGCTCGACAAGGCCGAGACCTGGGCACTGGCGGACCACTACGGCCACCTAGACACAGTGCGCCAGCAGACGCTCACCTGCTACAACGGCATTGCCGGCGATGGTTGCGGCGCCTGTCCGGCCTGCGATCTGCGCAGCCGCGGCCTGCAGCAGTATCTGGCTGACAAGGCGGGCGTGGTGGCGCGTCTGCATCAAAAAACCGGGCTCGGTGAGAAAAGCGGATGCTGAGCCTGCGTCTCGGCCATGCTTGGGGTATAATCCGCGACTTTTGCAACCAGCTGTGACCAAGATGCACTACCCAATCAACGAGATATTCCAGACCATCCAGGGGGAGGGGGTCTTCACCGGCCTGCCTGCCATTTTCGTTCGCCTGCAGGGTTGCCCGGTGGGATGCCCCTGGTGCGATACCCGTCATACCTGGGTGGTCGATCCTGCTCGTGAAGTGGGCGTGCAGGCGGTGCTCGACTGCTCCAACGAGTCGGATGGCTGGAGCAAGATGAGCACGGCGCAGATCCTGGCCAGCTTCCAGCAACTTGGCTATCAGGCACGTCACGTGGTGATCACCGGGGGCGAACCCTGCCTCTATGATCTGCAAGATCTCTCTACCGCCCTCATTGCTGCAGGCTATCAGGTGCAGATCGAAACCAGTGGTACCAGCGAGATCCAGACCCATGAGCGGACCTGGGTCACCGTATCTCCCAAGATCAATATGAAGGGGGGCCTGCCGGTGCTGGTCTCGGCCCTCGAGCGCGCCAACGAGATCAAGCATCCGGTAGCCACCGAGCGCCACGTGGAGGAGCTGGATGCGCTGCTGGTCACCGCTCGTCTGCGCGACGACGTGGTGATTGCACTGCAACCCATCAGCCAGAAACCCAGGGCGACCCAGCTGGCCATGGCAACCTGCATTGCCCGCAATTGGCGACTCTCCATCCAGACTCACAAATATCTGGATATCGATTGAAATGGAGTGGTTGTCCGACGAGCGGGTCTTGCTGTCTCTGGCCAACAAGATGCCGTACGGCAAATATCGGGGGCGCCGCATCATCGATATTCCGGAGCCTTATCTTGTGTGGCTGGCCCGTACCGGTTTCCCGGCCGGATCGCTTGGTCAAACGCTGGCGCTTGCCTATGAAATCAAGCTCAACGGGCTTGAATCCATGATTGTTCCCATTATTAACAGGATGTCGGTATGAGGATATATACGAGGCAGGGCGACAAGGGCATGACTCGGCTGGCCGATGGCGTGCAACTGGCCAAAGACGATATGCGGGTGGAAACCTATGGCTATATCGATGAATTAAATTCTCATATAGGTCTTCTTATTGCCGAGGTGCCCGCAGCGGAAACCGGATTATTGGCAGACCTGTTATTGCTGCAACAAGAATTGTTCGATCTTGGCGGGGAACTGGCATTTTCCAGTGACGCTCAGGAAGCCGCCATCTGGCAGGTGAATAACGAGTGGACCCTGCGGCTGGAACAACAGATCGATGCCTACAGCGCCAATTTGCCGCTGCTGCGCAATTTCATTCTGCCCAGCGGCTCCCGGGCGGCGGCGCAAGCCCATGTGGTGCGCACCCTGACCCGGCGCTGCGAGCGTCTGCTGCTGACCTTGAGCCGCAGCGAGCAGCTCAACCCGGCCATTCTGCCTTACATGAACCGGCTGAGTGACTGGTTCTTCACCATTGCCCGCTACTTGCTGGCCTCTACTGCGACGCCCGAAGTGCTCTGGGTCAAGGCGGCAGAGCGGGGGTGACGGCAGGCCGCAGGCAATAAAAAACCTCGCAAGGCGAGGTTTTTTATTGCGCCTATTCTGCTTTATCAGATGGCAAAGTCTTCGACGGATTTACCTTCGGCGACCGCCTTGGCAATCACGGACGGCATGCGACCCTGACCGGTCCAGGTTTTTTCCACGCCGTTGTCCATATAGCGATATTTGGCCGGACGAGGGGCACGTTTGCTCTTGGTCGCCTTGGCCGGTTCGGCTGCGACTGTGCCAACCAGTTCAGCCGGATCAATACCGGCGGCTTTCAGCATTTCGGCATATTCATTAATTTTGCGCTGATGTTCTTCACGAGCCTGACGCTCGGCGGCTTCATCCTGCTGGCGTTCGCCGACAATCGCGGAGAGCTTTTCCAGGCCTTCTTCCAATTGTTCCAGCGTCAGCTCACGGCAAGCGGCGCGCAGGCTACGGATATTCAGCAGTACTTTCAAAAATTCGTTCATAGTGTTCACCACGCGAGCAAAAGAGTGAATTAAATAAAAATAGTTATTTTGGCTAATTTATACGGCCGTTCGGGATTAAGTCAAGCGAGTCGAATTAATAAATTCATGCCTGGAATTAAGTAATGCAATTGAATTCAGGCCCGATTCAGCAATATTGGCCAGTGGCATACTCGACTGAGTTCCAAGTAGATGAAAATAGCGACAAAATCATAATGTTTGCACCATTTGACTACCTCTTTGTCCTTTTGATCTGGCTTGCTTGGGGATTTAATCAAAAAACTTGCTATAACGTGTCGGCACGATAAAATGTGCCTCGAATACCTTTAAGTAGAGGCGCGCTGCCTATGACTACTTGTGCGGAGGGTGATGCCGATGATGCACAAGGAAAGGAGTCAGCGCCGAAGTGGCCAGGCCATCATACCGGGCTGCTGGTTCTGCATCTAATAGGTGCAGGACTGCCATAGTCATCCACTATGGAGCGCTACCTGAAGGGGCTGAGGAGTATTACCTCCCCATGGGTTTTGTTTCTTTATCCTCTCGGTAGATCTCCACCTGCTGTCTTTAGGTGCAAAGAGATCATGGACATCGTTCACTACGCCGACTCCGGTTGGTCAATCATTCCCCCTCTGCTGGCCGTCGCACTGGCGATCCTCACCCGCCGTGTGCTGCTGTCGCTGGGCGTCGGTATCGTTACCGGCAGCCTGCTGCTGAACCAGTTTTCCCCCCTCGATTCCCTGCATTACATGTTGAACACAGTGCTCAAGATCTTCTGGGTCGACGGGGTGCTCAACCGTGACAACATCAATATGCTGCTGTTCATGCTGCTGTTGGGCGGCCTCATCAGCCTGATGAGCGTCTCCGGTGCGACCCGGGCGTTTGCCGAGTGGGCTGCCAAGCGCGCCAAGACCCGCAAGGGGGCCAAGGCGCTCACCGGCATGATGGTGTTTGCCTTCTTCATCGACGACTTCTTCCACAGTCTGTCGGTGGGGGCTATCTGCCGTCCGGTTACCGACCGCTTCCAGATCTCCCGCGCCAAGCTGGCCTACTTGCTGGACTCCACCGCGGCGCCGGTCTGCGTGCTGATGCCCATCTCCTCCTGGGGGGCTTACATCATCGCCCTGGTGGGCGGCATCATGACGGCTCACGGCATCACCGGGCAGAGCCCCATCTCCGCCTTCGTCGAGATGATCCCGATGAACCTCTACGCGGTGTTTACCCTCATCATGGTGCTGGTGGTGATCGCGTTTCAGCTCGATATCGGTCCGATGCGCCAGCACGAGCAGTGGGCACTGGAAGGCAAGCTGTGGGATGAGTCCAAAGGCCGCCCCATCGGTCTGGACATGGAGAGCCCGGAGGAGAGCAACGGCGGCATGATCGACATGGTGCTGCCGATCCTGACCCTGACCGCGGCCACCGTCTACTTCATGATCGACTCCGGCGCCGCCGTGCTGGCCGCCAATGGCGAGCCGTTCAGCGTGCTCGGTTCGTTCGAGAATACCAACGTGGGTTCCTCCTTGGTCTACGGTGCACTGTGCAGTCTGGTGGTCTCCATCGGTCTGGCCATGCGTCTGAAGCTCGGTGCCAAGAACTGGCTCAAGGCAGCGCCGCAAGGGGTGATGGCCATGCTGCCGGCCATCAACATCCTGCTGTTTGCCTGGACCATTGGCGCCGTGGTGCGCGATGTGGAGACCGGCAAGTACCTGGCCTCCCTGGCCAACGGCAATCTGCCGGTGGAAGTGTTGCCGGCCGTGGTGTTCGTGCTCTCCTGCGCCATGGCGTTTGCCACCGGCACCAGCTGGGGCACCTTCGGCATCATGCTGCCGCTGGCGGGTGACATGGCGGCGGCCAGCGACGCGGCCCTGATGTTGCCGATGCTGGCCGCCGTGCTGGCGGGGTCGGTGTTCGGGGATCATAGCTCGCCCATCTCCAGCACCAGTATCCTGTCGGCCACCGGTGCCGGTTGCCATCACATCGATCACGTGATGACCCAGCTGCCCTATGCCTTGGCCATCGCCTTCGGTGCTGCCCTCGGTTATCTGGTGATGGGGCTGATGCACTCGGTGCTGGCGGGCTTCAGCGTGAGCGCCCTCTGGTTCGTCATTTTCTCCAGCTACCATTTGCACAAGGCAAGGTCCCAGGCGGACCTGGCTGTTGCTTAAAACGTACAAGGGGCCGCAAGGCCCCTTGGTTTTGTTGGGGGCTTTGGTTAGCATGCGCCCCATAAATTCAGTTTCGGAACAGTATCATGGCTTCACTGCACTACAAGTTTGCCACCATGAATTCAGGCAAATCGACCCAGCTCATTCAGGCGCACTTCAATTATCTGGAGCGGGGCATGCATCCCTTGGCCATGACACCTGCCATCGATGACCGCTTCGGGGTGGGGGTGATCAGCGCCCGGGTTGGGCTTGAATTGAAAGTGGAGGTGTTCAGCGACACCTGCGATCTGTTCGAGATGGTAAAAGCCCGTCATGCCGAGAAGCGTATCGATGTGTTCATCGTCGATGAGGCCCAGTTCCTGACCAGGGAGCAGGTCTATCAGCTGGCCCGCATCGTCGACGAGCAGGACATTCCGGTGATCGCCTATGGCCTCAAGACCGATTTTCGCGGCGAGCTGTTCCCCGGCTCCTATCACCTGCTCTGTCTGGCCGACAAGTTCGAGGAGCTCAAAAGCATCTGCTGGTGCGGCAACAAGGCGCACATGAACTCCCGGGTCAATGAAGCAGGTCAGGTGATGCGCGATGGCGAGCAGGTGGAGATCGGCGGCAACGATCGCTATGTCTCCCTGTGCCGCAAGCACTACCTGGAAGGGCGGGCTTTCAAGTAAGCCGCGGCTGATGGGGATAACATGAACAAACAAGGCGCCAATCTGGCGCCTTGTTTGTTTCTGAGAGATCAGTCGATCTCGATATCGACGGGGGCGATGATGGGGTCGGCCACCGGCAGGCGGTGGAACAGCTGGCGAAAGTGCTGCTGTACCCGGCCGATATCCACCAGCGACATGCCGGAGGCGAAGCCGAACCAGACGTAGAGGCCGGTGAGATCGCGAAACATGGGAGGCAGATAACGGGGCGCACTGATGAGCCCCTCCAGATAGTGTTGATAGAGCACCGGGATGTCGTCCAGGGTCACCTTGCCGACAAACAGCATAGGCAGGATCTCGGGGACTCCCTCCAGTACGGCGCTGCGGATGAAGTTGACCGTCTCCACATAACCCTTCACATAGGAGAGATCCTTGGTGAAGCAGGCCCCTCCCTCGACCATGCCGCCGCGAAAGACCCGCTGGGTGATCTTGTAGGCATCGTGCTCGCTGGCACCCTTGTCAACGAAGTGCCGGAACACTTCGATGAAGTCGGCACCGCGCTCCGCCATGTCGATGGCCATCACCCGATCCGAGATGCGCTTGGCCCTGTCCGGAAACGAGCTGAAAGTGAGGGTCTCTATCAGTACCGCGAGCCCCTCCTGGCAGGAGGTGATGCGCGGTGAGCCGGCACTCAGCCAGGTGGCATAGGGCTGCTGGCGCCCGTTGAGGGTGGTGCCCACGTGCACCCAGCCCTCATGGACCTCCAGCACTTGCAGGTCGAGCTCGGAGAAGCGGGCGTGGGAGTTGAGCTTGATGTAATCGCCGCCGGCCGCGGCATCCGAGACGATGCCATCGCTCAGCTTGACTTGTACGGTGCCGTCACTGAAGTAGTTCGACAGCTTGCTCTGCAACCTGGCCACCGCCGTTTCCCCCTCGAACTCCTTGGGGTAGGGGCGCACCAGGTGGCGGGCGCCGGGCAGGGAGAAGATGTCGCACAGCCTGGCCCCCAGCTCCTTGAGGGTCTTGCGATCGCCGCGCAGGTGATCGCCGGCCGAGCCGTACAGCAGCCGGCTGTAGCGCAGAAAGTCCGGTTGCCCGCGCTGGCGCAGCATCTCGATGACCACCATGTATTGATCCACCGTCTCCTGCAGGATACGGCCAAGTTCGTCCTGGGGACCGAGCCGGCGCCGGATCCTGTCCCTCAGCTCCTTGAGCTCCAGGTACTTGTTGCGGGGATCGAAGCCGAGGGGGAGGCCATCATAGAAGGCTTTGTCGACGGCCGGCAGCGTGCGTCCTCCGCTGGCCAGAAAGTCGGCCTGCAGGTGACGGGGCCACTTGATGGCATCCAGAATGCGGATGGGCTTTTGCAGGATCAAGAGTTCATCCGAGAGGGATTTCAGATGCAGACGGTACTTTTCTTGGATGGTCATTTAGCCCCCTGTGGGGCGAGTGTGGCGCTGGAATGGGCTGAGTATATGCAGGCTGCTTGCCAAAAAGAAGCGAGGGCCGTGCTTATCCGCCAGTGCGCTTTTGGTTGCCGGAAAATTGGTTTAGACTGCGCCCCTTGATCCCAATTGTGTCGTGGAAATGATGAATATTCCCAGCTCCGAAATGATAATGCGTTGGTTGCAGCAGGCTCGTATCGAGCACTATGTCTGTGATCAGTGCCATGGTATCCACATCGTCTCCCTGCAGTCCGTCGAGGGTATCCAGGAGAGCCGGATCTTCGTTGAAGAGGAAGGGGTGCTGTTTTCATCCGAGCTGGAGGTGCGTCCCTCCGCCTTGCTGCCGCTGGTGGCCGAGCTGGGTCGCCTCAACATGCAGTACCCGTCGCTCAAGGTGTTCCTCGACATCATTGATGACAACCTGCCGCGCCTGGTGGTGGGGCATACCGTCTTTACCAAGGCGGGGCTCTCCGTCGAGCAGTTCCTGCTGTTTGTGGAAAGCACCATAGCCGCGACCCATGAAGTGGTCTCCGAATGCGAGCGATTGGGCTTCCTGAATCTGCCGGAAATCCAGGTTGCACCGGAGTCTGTGCACTGATTTGTGCGTTAAATGTGCGAACGGTTCGCCTGATGCAAAAAGCCGTTGACGCCGGCGGGGCTTTCCCCTAAATTACGCCCCGTTCCAGCGCAACGGCGCAACCAACGACGTGCTGGCTGAGCACGTTAAACAACAGACCAAAATTGGGTGAGGC
>NZ_NEVB01000005.1:0-16803 GCF_002259925.1 Aeromonas sp. A35_P
ATATAAATCATGATAGAGGTCAATCAACTACCTCTCCATGGATACTACTATATTGGTAATATTTGAACGTAGGAAAACGCCGTCATGCTTGGAAAATTGTTGAGAAAAACCTGGTTCTGGCTACTGCTGCTCGGTGCCCTCTTGGGCGTTGCAGCGCTGGGGGTCACGGTGACCGTCATGCACAAGACCAGTTCCACCGAGTTCTGCGTCTCCTGCCACTCCATGCAGACCCCGCTGGCCGAGTATCAGGGCAGCGTCCACTTCCAGAACGTGAAGGGCATCCGCGCCGAGTGCGCCGACTGCCACATTCCGGGTGATCCCACCTCCTATCTGTGGACCAAGATCCGCGCAGTGAAGGACATCTATCACGAGGCGATCGGCACCCTCGACACGCCGGAGAAATACGAGGCCCACAAGCTGCGCATGGCGCAGTCGGTGTGGGACGAGCTGAAGGCCAACGACTCCGCCACCTGCCGCAGCTGCCACAGCTACGCGGCCATGGACATCCTGGCCCAGCGCCCCAACGCCCGCGCCGAGCACCCGGTCGCCATCAAGGAGGGCCAGACCTGCATCGACTGTCACCGCGGCGTCGCCCACATCATGCCCGACATGAGCGGCCTGGCCGCCGCCGGTGCCAGCGAGCTGGCGCAAGCTGCCGCCCAGACCCCGGCCAACGTCACCACCCGCTATGCCATCGCCACCACCCCGCTCTATCTGGATGCCGGCGCCAAGACTGACGAAGGCACCCTGATGCCCTCCACCAAGGTGGAAGTGCTGGCCAACGACAACGGCCGCGCCCAGGTCCGCATCGACGGCTGGCAGCAGGACGGGGTGAGCGAGGTGTTTTACGCCGCCCCCGGCAAGCGCATCCTGAGCACCCTGCTCGGCGACAAGGCCAAGGCGCAGCTCACCACCGGCAAGAGCGAAACCGACAGCGCCACCAACCTGACATGGCATCAGGTCAGCCTGACCGCCTGGGTGGATCAGAGCCAGCTCATCGGCGATCAGGGCAAGCTGTGGCAGTACGCCTCCACCCTGATGTCCAACAACTGTACCGGCTGCCACGGCCTCACCGCACTGGATCACTTCAACGCCAACCAGTGGATCGGCGTCATCAAGGGGATGGAATCACGCACCTCCCTGACCCCGGAACAGGCACGCATGTTGACCCAATACGTCCAGAAACATGCCAGTGACATGAACGCGGCGCACTAAGGCTGGCACAGAGGAAATCGTCATGACTTTTTTTACCGATAAGCAAACCAATCTCTCCCGCCGCAACCTGCTCAAGGGGCTGGGCGCCTGCGCCGCCCTGCCGCTGCTGGCCGGTGTCTTCCCGAAGAGTGCGCTGGCCCAGGCCATCAGCACGGCGCTGGAACAGTTCCCGACCCTGGTGCCGGCCCAGAAAGGCATCCTGACCGGCGCTCACTGGGGGGCCTTCGAGGCCATCGTCGAAGAGGGCCGCATGGTGCGGGTCCAGCCGGTGACCGATGATCCGGCCCCCAACGATCTCATCGACATGGCGCCGTTCCAGGTCCACGCCAAGAACCGCATCAAATACCCCATGGTGCGCAAGAGCTGGCTGGAGCAGGGCCCGGGGGCCAAACCCGAGCTGCGCGGCGCCGACGAGTGGGTGCGGGTGAGCTGGGAGAAGGCCATCGCCCTGGTGGCCGGCGAAATCAGCCGGGTGCAGCGCGACTTCGGCCCGCAGGCGATCCACGCCGGTTCCTACGGCTGGAAGAGCGTCGGCATGTTCCACAACAGCCGCACCCTGCTGCACCGCCTGATGAACCTGGCGGGCGGCTTCACCGGCTATGCCGGCGACTACTCCGCCGGCGCCGCCCAGGTGATCATGTCCCACGTGATGGGTTCCATCGAGGTGTATGAGCAGCAGACCGCCTGGCCGAACGTCATCGAGCACGCCGAACTGGTGGTGCTGTGGGGGGTCAACGCCCAGGTCACCCTGAAGAACAGCTGGAACATGCCGGATCACGAGGGTCAGGCCGGCTTCAAGGCGCTGAAAGATAAAGGCACCCGCATCATCAGCATCGACCCTGTCTACAACGAAACCGCCAAGCTGGCGGGGGCCGAGTGGATTGCACCGAATGCCTACACAGACGTGGCCATGATGCTGGGGGTGGCCCACACCCTCTACAGCGAGCAGAAGCACGATCAGGCCTTCCTCGACCGCTACACCACCGGATTCGACAAGTTCCTCGCCTATCTGCTCGGCAAGGAAGACGGCCAGCCGAAGAGCGCCGAGTGGGCGAGCACCATCTGCGGCGTCGATGCCAAGGTGATCCGCCAGCTGGCCCTCGACATGGCCTCCAAGCGCACCATGATCATGGCGGGCTGGGGCATGCAGCGACAGCAGCACGGTGAGCAGCCCAACTGGATGCTGGTCACCCTGGCTGCCATGCTGGGCCAGATCGGCCTGCCGGGCGGCGGTTACGGCTTCAGCTACCACTACTCTTCCGGTGGCAGCCCCACCGCCAAGGGCGGCATCCTGGCGGGCATCTCCGCCGGCAATGCGCCGAAGAACGGGCCGGCGCCGATCCCGGTGGCCCGCATCGCCGACTGTCTGGCCAACCCCGGCAAGACCATCGACTTCAACGGCCGCAAGGTGACCTACCCGGACATCAAGCTGGTCTACGTGGCGGGCGGCAACCCCTTCCACCACCATCAGGACACCAACAACCTGGTCAAGGCCTGGCGCAAGCCGCAGACCGTGATCGTGCACGAGCCCTACTGGACTGCCACCGCCAAGCACGCCGACATCGTGCTGCCGGCCACCACCAGCTACGAGCGCAACGATCTGGAGATGGGCGGCGACTACTCCCAGCGCTACGTCTTCCCGATGCACCAGTGCGTACCGCCCCAGTTCGAGGCGCGCAATGACTTCGACATCTTCCGCGACGTGGCCGCCAAGCTGGGCTTGCAGGAGCAGTACACCGAAGGCAAGGACGAGATGCTGTGGCTCAAGCAGATGTATGACGGCATGGCCGCCCAGGCCCGTGGCGCCCGGGTGGCGCTGCCGCCGTTCAACATGTTCTGGGAGTCCAACAACTACATCCGCTTCCCGGTGCCCGAGGCGAACCGCCAGTGGATCCGTCACGCCGATTTCCGTGAGAACCCGCTGCTCAACCCGCTCGGCACCCCGTCCGGCAAGATCGAGATCTTCTCCAGCACGGTGGCCGGCATGGGTTATGCCGACTGCGCCGGCCATCCCAAGTGGTATGAGCCCAAGGAGTGGATCAAGAGCAAAGAAGCGACCCGCTATCCGTTGTCGCTCAACACCTCCCACCCGACCCAGCGGCTGCACTCCCAGCTCGACAACACCCCGCTGCGGGACAAGTTCGCCATCGCCGATCGCGAGGCGATCCTGATCCACCCGGACGACGCCAAGGCGCGCGGCATCCAGGACGGCGATCTGGTGCGGGCCTTCAACGACCGCGGCCAGATCCTGGTGGGGGCCCTGCTCTCGACCGACATCCGCCCCGGGGTGGTGCGGGTGTGCGAAGGGGCCTGGTTCGATCCGGCCAAGCCGGGCGAGGCGGGAAGCCTGTGCAAGAACGGCAACGTCAACTGCCTCACCTTCGACGAAGGCACCTCCAGCCTGGCGCAGGGCAACTGCGGTCACATGGCCCAGCTGCAGATCGAGAAGTACCAGGGCCCGGCCCCGGCCAACACCGCCCACGCGGTGCCGGCCAACGCCTGAGCAGACGAGTGAGCAACAAAAACGGCGCCATCAAGGCGCCGTTTTCTTATCTCGGTTTGGGGTGTGACTCGGAATCAGAAGTCACCCTCAACCATCTACTCTTCCGGACACTCCACCCGCTTTGCAGCCAGAGCGCTGACAAGGGCTCAGAATCAGAAGTCACCCTCAACCATATACTCTTCCGCACACTCCACCAGCTGGGGCCAGAGTTCTTCCGGCACCCAGGCATCCGGGTCATCTTCATCCCCGTCGTACTGGCTCCAGAAATAGCGGCGCAGGCCGGAGGCGAAGTCATCGCTCAGCTCGGCCAGCTCGGAGAGCGGCCCCAGCCAGGCGATGCGACGCAGGCCGGAGGCGAGATCGTTGATGGCGTCCATCAGGCCGCGATCGTCGAAGCTCTGCTCCACCAGCAGGGTGAAGCGCTCACGCGCCCGTTCGGTCTGATCCTCATCCAGCTCGCCCACGTCGGCCAGCAGGTCGACGAAATCTTCCAGCAGGAAGGCAATCAGGCTGTCGCGATCCTCAAACCACTGGATCTGGGCCCCCTTGGTGCCCAGCACGGAGGCATCGAACGAATCGTCGAGGTGACACAGTGCCCATGGATCATCGGTCATGGTTCTCTTCCTCAGGCTAAAACAGGTGCCATATCTTATGCCTAGCTCTCCACTCTTGCCACCTTGGGCAGCGAGAGGGAAGCCGCCAGCCCGCCCAGTTCGGCGCGCCCCATGATGAGGCTGCCACGGTAGGCTTCCGCCAGATCGGAGACGATGTTGAGACCCAGCCCAGAGCCCGGCACCTTCTCGTCGAGCCGCACCCCGCGCAGCACCGCCTTGGCGATCTGATCCTCGCTCATGCCGGGACCGTCATCCTCGATGCGCAGGGTGATCCAGCCCCCCAGCTCAGCGCTGGAGATGCGCAGCCGGCCGGCCGACCACTTGAAGGCGTTCTCCAGCAGGTTGCCCACCATCTCGTCGAAGTCCTGCTCCTCCACCCCGACCGCCAGGGTGGCCGGCACCTGCAGGTCCACTTCCCGGCCCGGATAGAGGCGGGAGAAGGCGCGGCAGATGTACTCCACCCGCGCCCGCACCGGGGTCGACACCCCGAGGATCTTGGCTGCGCCGGTCACCCGCGCCTTGCCGAGGTGGTAGTCGATGTGGCGCTGGATCTGATCGAGCTGCTCGCCGAGGGCGGCCTGATCTTCCGGCGGCAGCTGGGCCACCTGGTTGCGCATGATGCTGAGCGGCGTCTTGAGGGCATGGGCCAGGTTGCCGGTGTGGGAGCGGGCCCGCTGCAACAGCTCGCCATAGTGGTGCAGCAACCGGTTGATGTCCTCCACCAGCGGCTGGATCTCCAGCGGATAGCGCAGCCGGAACCCCTCCTGATGGCCCTGATGGACCCGGCTCAACTCGCGGCGCAACAGGTGCAGCGGCCGCAGGCCGTAGACGATCTGGAACATGAAGCCAAGCACCAGCCCGGTCGCGGCAAAGCCGAGGCCGAGGAACAGGCTGATGCGGGTCTTCTTCAGGGTCTGGGTCAGGGCGCTGCTGTCCTTGGCCATCACCAGGGTGAACACCCGATCCGAACCGGGCAGCAGCACGGTACGGGTCATGATCAGCAGTGGCTCCTTGTTGGGCCCCTTGCCGACGAACAGATCAGGGTCGCCGAAGGCCGACTTCAGGCCGTGCACGTCGAGGTGCACATCCCACAGGGAGCGGGAGCGACTGACCACGCTCTCCCCCAGCTCCAGTTGCCAGTAGTAACCCGAGTAGGGCTGGCGAAAGCGGGGATCGGCCATGGGTTCGGTGACCACCGGCAGGCCATCCGGCTGGATCTCGAGGCGGGAGAGCAGATCGTAGAGCTGCAGACGCAGGCCGTCGGCCTCCGCCTCCTGCCAGTAGTTGCGCATCATGGTCTGCAGGCTGAAGCCGGTGGCGAACAGGAACAGGCCGCACCAGACCATGGCGATGACCACCAGCCGCCCCCGCAGGGTACGCACCAGCCTCATTCAGCCGCTCCGCTGCAAAAGGGCATCAAGATCAGGCTCATTCGTTGATCCGGTAGCCGAGGCCACGCACCGTCTCGATGAGATCGGCGTGGGTCTTCTTGCGGATCCGGCCGATGAACACCTCCACCGTATTGGAGTCGCGGTCGAAATCCTGGGCGTAGATGTGGTCGATCAGCTCGCTGCGCGACACCACCTTGCCCCTGTGCTGCATCAGATAACCGAGCACCCGGAACTCGTGGGCGGTGAGCTTGATGGGGGTGCCCTCGTACCACACCTGGGAGGCCGCCATGTCCAGACGCACTCCGCCGATCTCCAGGATCGAGCTGGCGTTGCCCGCCGCCCGCCGCACCAGGGCATGGACCCGGGCCACCAGCTCGGCTACCTGGAACGGCTTGGTGAGATAGTCATCGGCCCCGGCGTTGAGCCCCTCGATCTTCTCGTGCAGCTGGCCACGGGCGGTCAGCACCAGCACCGGGGTGTCGATCCCCTTGCTGCGCCACTCCTTCAGCACGCTCAGGCCGTCGCGCCCCGGCAGACCGAGATCCAGAATGATGGCGTCGTAGGGCTCGGTCTCGCCGAGAAAGCCGGCCTCGTTGCCGTCGTGGCAGAGGTCGGTCACGAAACCGGACAGGCGCAGCTGTTCCGCCAGCTGGCCAGCCAGGGTCTTCTCATCTTCAACTATCAGAATTCGCATAAATGGGTATCCAAAGCAGGGTTGTGCCGGTACCGGCAGCGGTTGGGGGACGAACCGGATGGCGGCGCGTTCGCGGACTCACGCCATTACTCCTCTTCCGGAGGCGGACGCGGTTCGAACAGCCGCTCCAGATGGTGGCCCTTGAGCCACACCATCTCCAGGTTGTCGGCCCGATAGCCCACCTTGATGACGCTGTTCTCGCTGTCGATCAGCTTGAGTTCGTACAGCCAGATGCCGTCCTCCTCCCCCAGATCGACCCGCAGCACCCGTACCGGCAGGCGAGAAGCCACCTCCATCACCTCATGAAAGGGGCGCACCCGTCCCTCGCTGACCGCCTGCTGCAGCAAGGCCTCGTTCGGCGTGGCCGCCTGTGCCAGTGCCGGCAGCAGCAACCCAAGCAGAGACAGGGCTCTATTCATGGATGATTCATCTCCCAAAACCTAACATAATGCCGTTTATAGTCTGCCAGCCATGAATCCGGAATGAATATGATCCGACGCAGTTTCCTGCTGATCCTTTGCCTCTTCTCCACCCTCGGCTGGGCGGCCGATAGCCGTCTCGACATGGCCGGGCTGGTCAAGCTGCTGGTGGCCCAAGGGTATCACGACATTCGGGAAGTGGAGCTGGAAGGGGACAAATTCGAGGTGGAAACCCTGGATGCCCAGGGGCAGCGGGTACAACTCCTGGTCGACGCCCATACGGGTGACATCAAAAAAGAGGCCGACTAGGCCTCTTTTGCTATGGGTGCGCCGGTGCGGCCTGTCTTTGCGTCTCTTTCAGCTTCTGCTGTCGGTACTGGCGCCAGGGGCGCAGCAGCTTGTCGCGGCGTGGCACCAGCAGGGCACAGGCCAGCAGCAGATAGATGAGCGGCTCCTGCCAGCCGCTCTTGAGCGACCACCAGTAGTGCACCGGCACCAGCAGGGCCACCGCATAGATCCAGTTGTGCAGCTTCTGCCAGGCCGGCCCCATGCGCCGCAGCAGGGCCGGGATCGAGGTGAGGCTGAGCGCCAGCAGCAACAGCAGCGCCACCATCCCCACCACTATGTAGCTGCGCTTGACCAGCTCGCCGCCAATCAGCCGCCAGTCGAACTGCAGATCCAGCCCCAGCCAGACCATAAAGTGCAGACCGGCCCAGGCGGCGCACCAGAGCCCGAGCGGGCGGCGCAGCTTAATGAGCTGCCCCTGCCGCCAGCGTTTGGCCAGCGGCGACACCAGCAGGGTGAGCAACAGCAGATTGAGCGCCCCCTTACCCAGATAGTGGGTCAGCCCCTGTACCGGATCCCCTCCCAGCAGACCGCCGGGCACGGCCACCAGCAGCCAGAGCAGAAACCCCAGCGAGGCGAGGTGTACCAGCGCCCGCAGCAAGGTGATGTGACGCGCCGTCAGTCGCAGAGTCATGATGTCAGCTCCTTTCGTCTCAATACCACTTGCGCAGGTCCATGCCCTGATAGAGGGACGCCACCTCGTCGGCATAGCCATTGAACATCAGGGTCGGCTGGCGCTTAGCGCCGAAGATGCCCCCCTCGCCGATGAAGCGCTCGCTGGCCTGACTCCAGCGCGGGTGATCCACCGCTGGATTGACGTTGGCGTAGAAGCCGTATTCGTTGGGGGCCAGCAGGTTCCAGGTGGTGGGCGGCATCTCCTCCACCAGCCGGATGGAGACGATGCTCTTGATGCTCTTGAAGCCGTACTTCCAGGGCACCACCAACCGGATCGGCGCACCGTTCTGGGCCGGCAGCGCCTTGCCATAGAGCCCCATCGCCAGGAAGGAGAGCGGATGCATCGCCTCGTCGATGCGCAGCCCCTCGACATAGGGATAGTCGATGCCGCCGCCGAGGGAGCGGGAAGCCTGACCGGGCAGCAGCTCCGGATCATAGAGGGTCTCGAAGGCCACAAACCTGGCACGGCTGGTGGGCTCGGCCCGGCGAATGAGGTCCGCCAGCGCGATGCCGCTCCAGGGCAGCACCATGGACCAGGCCTCCACGCAGCGCAGCCGGTAGATACGCTCCTCCAGCGTGCTCTTGTTGATGAGATCCCACACATCCAGGGTAAACGGCTTGGCCACCTCCCCCTCTACCTTCAGAGTCCAGGGCTCGGGCTTGAGGTAGTGGCCATTGCGGGCCGGATCCCCCTTGTCGGTACCCAGCTCGTAGAAGTTGTTGTGGGTGGTGGCCTTCTCCTCCGGCGTGAGGGTCAGCCCCTCCGGCCGGGCAGCGGCGTGGATGTTGAGCGCCCGGGTGGCGACCGGTGCCGGCTTGTCGCCAGAGAAGAGATCGAGTACCCCGGCCTGGGTCGGCAACGCCAGGGTGGCGGCGCCGAGCCCCAGCCCTTTCAGGATCAGGCGACGATCCTGATAGACGGCTTCCGGCGTGACATCCTGTTCGGTGAGGTGATGGGCAGAGCGGCGCTTGAGCAACATGGAAAAACTCCCGGGGCGATGAGGGTAACAATCATAAGACCCGCCCCGGCCGAGTTTTATTTCACGGAAAATTACATGAACTGATAGAGGGGCAGTGCCTTGGCCATGGTACCGACCAGAAACAGCACTACGAACACCAGCAGGGGAACGATCACATTTGGCACCATCAGACTCACTCCATGAGCAGGACAGGGCCTCTAACTATGGTGCAGACACGACCGCCTCACCATGAATTTTTTTCGCGAGCGCAAGCGTATTCCTGAGTTGAAATGAGTGATGCAGATCACACACAATTCTGCCCCTGCTTGCCGCCCCCCCCTGCGCGGGGTAGGCTCCCTTTTTTCCGGATTTCACTACTGAAGAGTCACGCCATGAGCCCATTGTTCGCCATCGCCATCACGACCGGGATCCTCTCCGCCGTCTGGGGCTGGGTCGCCGTCACCCTCGGCCTCATCTCCTGGGTCGGCTTCCTCGGCTGCACCAGTTATTTTGCCTCCAGCGGCGGCTACAAGGCACTGCTGCAGACCCTGCTGTGCAATGCCAGTGGCATGCTGTGGGCCCTGCTGCTGATCCATGGCGACGCCTGGTGGGGCGCAGGGGTGGCGGGTTACCTGATGACCGGGGTGGTGGCCACCCTGATGTGCGTGCAGGCCAGGCAGCAGTGGCTCTCCTACATTCCCGGCACCTTCGCCGGTTGCTGCGCCACCTTCGGGGCAGCAGGAGAGTGGCGGCTGATCCTGCCATCTCTGGTGATAGGTGCACTGTTTGGCTACCTGATGAAGGCGAGCGGTCTGTGGCTCTCCCACAAAACCCAGAAAACTCACGCCACCGCTGGCGTCACCGACCCGGCCTGAACCTGACATATTCGGTCGGAAACCAGAGGGGCGGCCCGTCGATGACAGGCCGCCCCTCTGTGTTTATCCCTTCGACTTGAAGTTCGCCGCTTCGATGCCGTGCCGGTTCAACAGCTTGTAGAAGTCGGTGCGGTTTCTGCCCGCCATGCTGGCCGCCAGGGTCACATTGCCCTCGGTGGTACGCAGCAGCCGGATCAGATACTCCTTCTCGAACTCGGCCCGCGCCTCGTTGAACGAGGGGATGCCACCACCGCCGCCACTCAGGGCAGACTCCACCATGGCGGCGCCGATCACCGGGCTGCAGCAGAGGCTGGCCAGCTGCTCCACCACGCTGTAGAGCTGGCGCACGTTGCCGGGCCAGGCCGCCGCCGCCAGCAGCGCCAGCGCCTCCGGCGAGAAGCCGAGGGCGGCACATTCGCCGTGACGGCTGCGATACTCGTCCAGCGCCTGCCTGGCCAGCAAGGGGATATCCTCGCTGCGAGCACTGAGGGGCGGCATTGTGATGTTGGCCACGTTGAGCCGATAGAAGAGATCTTCCCGAAAGCGCCCCTCCTCCATCGCCGCCACCAGATCCTGATGGCTGGAGCTGATGACCCGCACCTCAGGCGTGCCCTGGCCATACTCCTGCAATACCTGCAGCAGCTTGGCCTGCAGCGACTCCGACAGGTCCCCTATCTCGTCGAGAAACAGGGTCGCCCCCTTGGCCTGCTCAAACAGGCCGGACTGGCCATCCTCACCGAACAGCTGCAGATCCAGCGCAGCCCAGGGCAGCGCGGCACAGTTGATCACATGCAGCGGCTGATCACGCCGGCTGCTGGCCTGGTGCAGGGCCTGGGTCATCACCCCCTTGCCGGAACCGGAAGGGCCCATGATCAGCACCGGCACCTCCATGGTGGCGATGCTGCTGGCCTGGATCAGCAACTGCTCCATCTGCGGGTTGCGGGTCAAGATCAGCGACTGCCACTCCTGGCGCTGCTTTGGGCGCGTCAGGCTCAGCGCATGTTCTATGGTGGCGAACAGCTCCTCCTTGTCGATGGGCTTGGTCAGAAAACTGAAGACCCCGGAGCGGGTCGCCTGAATGGCGTCCGGGATGGTGCCGTGGGCGGTCATGATGATGACCGGCAGCCCCAGCCACTGGGACTGGATCCGCTCGAACAGCGCCAACCCGTCCATGCCGGTCATGCGCAAGTCGCTCAGCACCAGATCGGCCCGTTGCTGGCGCAGCCGGTCCAGCGCTCCTTCGGCGCTGTCGGCGGTATCCACCTCATAACCCTGACTGCGCAGACGCATGCTCATCAGCTTGAGCAGGCTGGCATCATCATCAACCAGCAGGATGCGACTCATTTCAGCGCCTCGCCGTTGCCGTTCAGCTTGCGCTGATTGAGCTTGTCCAGACCGGCTCGCCGGCTGGCCACCGATTCGGACGGGTGGGTGTTGACCATGGCCAGGCTGACCCGGCTCTCGAGGTCGGTTGCCCCCTTGAGGCGCTGGCGCTCCTGAGCCCGTTGCTGGGCATGGCTGGCCAGCAGCCAGTCCGAGTATTGCAGGCGCACCTGCATCTCCTTGTTGGCAAACTCCATCCGCTTGGCGAGGGCAAGATCCGGCGACGCCACCGGGTCACGCGCTGGCAGCAGGGAACAGCCTGTGAGCAGGCTCATTATCAATACCGGAACAACACATTGTTTCATCTTGGGCTTCACTTCAACGTCAACCGGAAACAGACATCCGCCTGTTCATCTTCAACCAATACCAATTCGCCACCAAGGCTCATCGCCGATTCCCGGGCGATGGAAAGCCCCATGCCGGAGCCTTTCAGCAAGCCCTGGCGCACAATACTGCCCTGCTCGAAGGGTTCGAAGATCCGCTCCCGTTCGGCCACGGGAATGGCGGGCCCCTCGTTGGCCACCTCCAGCCAGCTGCCGTTGCCATCCTGCCCGGCACGGATCCAGATCTGCCCCCCCTTGGCGCCGTAGCTGACCGCATTGGAGAACAGATTATCGAGGATCAGCCGCAAGCGATATGGCTCCGCTTTCAGGGTGATCGGATCGGTCGGCAAGTGTACACTGATTTGTTTGGATTCCAGCGCCAGCCGGTACTCTGCAGACAATTCTGACAGCAGTGGCGCCAGCGCTACCGGCGTCAGGGTGAACACCTCTTGCTGACTCAGACGGTTGAAGTCGAGCAGTCGCTCGATCAGGGTCTGCAGGCGCCGGCTGTTCTCCTCCAGCATCTGGCAGATCTCCTGCTGATCCTGGGTGAGCGGCCCTACAAGCTGCTCGGAGAGCAGATCCGCCCCCTCCCGCAGCACCGCCAGCGGGGTCTTGAGCTCGTGGGAAACGTGGCGCAGGAACTGGTATTTCTGCTGTTCCAGCTCCTTCAGCTTGTCGTGCAACCAGAGGATCCGCTCCCCCAGCAGCACCAGTTCGGCCGGTCCGTCTACCGGCCGTTTGTCCGGCTCCACACCGGCCCCCAGACTCAAGATCCGCGACTCAATCTGACGCACGGGGTGGATGATCAGGTAAGTAAACAGCAATACCAGCAGCAGGCTGAGCACCGCCACGAAGCCGCTGACCCACCAGATCTCGGTCATCAGGGCGGCGATGGTGGCCCGTACCTTGCTGACATGATCGTCTACCTGACTGCGAGTGATGATCTCGAGTTGCTGGTTGGCCTCGTTGAACTCGTCAAACTTGGGGCTGTTGGATTCGGCCTTGGCACGGGCGAGATCCTGCAGGCTGTCGAGCCAGACCAGGGCCTGCTCGATGCCGCCATAGGCCTCGGCGTCCGGAATGGAACTCTGGTGGGCGGCCAGCTGGTCGCGGTAGCTCGCCAGCTGCTGCTGGTAACTGGTCAGGATGCGCTCATCCCCGAGCACCGCATAACGGCGTAGGGTGCGCTCCAGATCGATGGCCTGGGTTGTCAGCAACGTGGCCCGGCGGGTATCGCGCACCGCCCGCTCCAGCTCGTCGCTGGTCAACTGACTGAGGTGATCGAGGGCCTGGCTGTCATGCCAGATCATGCCGCCCAGCGGCATCAACACCAGGACGAACCCCATCAATACCACTTGCAGCAGGGAGCGTGGGCGTACCTTGGTCATCTTGTGCGGTCTCACTTCATCTGGGGTGGGTCAGCATATCCGCACTCCCCAAAAAAGCAAAACCGGCCAGAAGGCCGGTTCATGCTCTCTTCCGGGGTCACGCCAGACCCACGGATACCACACAGATAATCAGGATCATGGCCAACGCACCCGAGGCGGTCAGCAGTGCCCATTTCAGTTCCACACTCATGCAAATCTCCTTTCTTGCCAAGATGATAGAGCCTGATCACAACAGACGAACAGATGTTAATGCATAGTTAAGCCGATAACCGTGAGCTGTGTATGAATTTCAGATGAGCCCTATCAAAGGACTGATAACATGTTCTATCTGTGTAGCATAGGGTCGAATCTTGACCCCCACCAGCATGTCGGCCAGGCAGTGGCCGAGCTGCTTGCCCACTTTGGCCGCCTGCGGCTCAGTTCGGTGATCCAGACCAAGCCGGTCGGCATGCATTCGAGCCATGATTTTCTCAACTGCCTGTTCGTCGCCGAGAGCGAGCTGACCCAGCCCCGACTCAAGGCACACTTCGTCGCCATGGAGCTGGCCCACGGCCGGGATCGCAGCGATCCCCACTGCAAGGTGCGGGACCGCCCGCTGGACATCGACATCTTGGCCAGCAGCGAGGGCGATGACTTCTCCGCCGCCCGGGTTGACGCCTACCTCGACGAGCTGTTGGCAGAACTCTACGGCAAAGGAGAGGTGCACGATCCCAAGGTGACCCTGCCGCTGCACACCCGGCTGATGGCAGGCAAGGTGATCGAGGAGGGGCAGGTCGGCCTGGCCCCCGTTGCCCTGCAGCGCGACATGGCCATTCCCGCCCCTGTTGATGGCTAGATGACGGCCAGACCGCGGCCACCATCCACCCGGATGCTGGCCCCGGTCATATAGTCGTTCTGCATCAGCAGCTGCACCGCCTGCCAGATGGGCGCAAGCCCCCCTTCCCGCGCCAGCGGCGTCTTCGCCAGCACCTGTTCACGCCACTCATCACCATGCTCATCGAGAAACAGAATGGGGCCAGGCTCTATGGTGTTGACCCGGATGGCCGGCGCCAGCTCGCGGGCAAAGCTCATGGCGAGCGAATGGGCCCCCGCCTTGGTGGCCACATAGCTGGCAAACTGGGGCGCCGGGGCGTGAATGTAGATGTCGGTGATGTGGATGATGCTGGCGTTGGGATGGCGCGCCAGCTGAGGGGCCAGCGCCCGGTTGAGCTGGAAGGGGGCCGCCATGTGCACCCGGTAGAATTGATCAAACTGGGCCAGCTGGGCCGCCGGCTCGCTCGCCTGCGGCTCAAAGGCCGAGGCGTTGTGGATCACCAGCGCCAGATCCGGCTGGGCGGCCAGTACCTCGATGAGTCGGCCAACCTCTTGCTCCCGGTTGAAGTCGGCCTGCACCAGCGTCACCCCCAGCGCCCGCAGCCGTGCCAGCTCCGGCCGCTCGCTGCGATAGCTGCCGGTTACCTGCCTGCCCGCCGCCACCAGCTGTTCGCACAGATAGAAGCCGAGTCGACGGCCACACCCCGTCACCAATGCACGCATAATCCCTCCTCTCTTATCCGCAGGAATGCCTATCGATCCCCACGGCACAAGCCATTGGCCGTTGCCGCCATCCGGCGGGCATAGTGGCCCCTCCATCACCTTACGGAGCCACTTCCATGTTGCAGATCCGCGATCACATGAGCCGCCTGACCCACTCCCTCACCCCGCAGCTCGGCCTGGCCGACGCGCTGGACCGACTGCATGGTTCAGGCCTCAGCGGCCTGCCGGTGCTGGACCCGCAGCAGCGGCTGATCGGGTTTCTCTCCGAGCAGGATTGCATCCCCAGCCTGCTCACCGGCAGCTACCACTGCGATACCCGCACCCGGGTGGAAGATCTGATGAACCGGGCCCCGCTCTCGGTCAGCCCGGATGACAGCATACTGGAGCTGGCCCGCCAGATGACCGGGGCCAAGCCCAAGGTCTATCCGGTGCTGGAGGGGGACCGGGTTGTCGGCATCATCAGCCGCCGGCAGGTGATGCAGGCCCTCAACGCACAGATGAAAGCCTGCCTGCCCACCTAAATTTGATAGCGCCCCTTGTCGCCGATATCGAAGTGCAGGGGCATGCGCCACTTGGCCAGGGCGAGCAGAGTGAGCAGCGCGCCACACACCAGCGCCACCAGGGCGGCGGCCCAGCCGATGCCGGCCAGCTCCAGCAGCCATAACAGAGGCAGCAGCAGGGGCACCGCCCTGATCCCCGGAATGGCGAAGCAGAACTGCTCCTTGAAGGCCAGCCCCGCCAGCGTGGCCAGGGCCGCTCCCAGCACCAGCACATCCGGCGCCCCGCCCACACTGAGCAACAGGGCGCCCCAGCCCAGTCCCTGCAGCAAGAAGCGAATGCGCTTGTCATAGACATGCAGGCACAGGCCGCATACCCCGCAGGCCACGGCCAGCGCCGCCAGCCAGTTCGCCGGGCTCAAAAAATCCTGCCCGATCAGCAGACTTGCCCCTCGACACAGCAGCAACAAGGCTGCCAGACTCAAGCCTAGGCGATAGAGGCAGACCGACAGCCTGTCGATGCCGTCCAGCTCGCTTTCAATTTCAGGGTTTGCCATCAGGGGTCGCCTCTGTTGCAGGTAGGGGCCAATATACTTGAATTATGCCCGCGAGCGATTCCCTATTCCGTGCAGGAGATGTGGTTTGCGAAGATTCATGCTGCTCTGCCTGTTGTTTCCTCTCTGGCTGCAGGCCAAAGAACTGATCATTGGCGGCACGCTGGAGCCGCCGCTCAAGTTTCTGGATGCGCAGGGCCAACCCCATGGCCTGGACGTGGACGTGGTCAGCGCCATTTTCGGCAAGTTGCACATTCCCATCCGCATCGAACTGACCGACTCCGGGGCCAGGCTGACCCGCAACGCCGAAACCGGCGTGTACGACCTGGTGATGACTCACTCCTACAAGCCGGAGCGGGAGCGCTATCTGCTCTACCCGCAGCAGGCTCACCTGCGCCACAGCTGGCACTTCTTCGTGCGCAAGGCCGATATGCTGAAGATCCGCTACGACACGCTGAGCGATCTGAAACCCTGGCGCATCGGCATCACCAAGGACTTTTCCTATACCCCCGAGCTGACCGCCGCCCTCACCGACCCCGCCTATCATTTCCAGGAGATCCCCATCAACCAGTTGCAGCTGCGCAAACTCATCGCCGGGCGCATCGATACCGTGCCCATGCCGCTGGTCACCGCCTTCGCCCAGATCAGGGAGGAGGGACTGGAAGGTAAACTCGACTACCTGCCCAAGCCCCTCAAGGCCAGCCCCTACTACACCGTCTGGACCAAGGCCAGAGCCGATGCCAACACCCCGGCGCTGATGGCAGCCTACGACACAGAACTGCTGCATATGAAGCGCGACGGCCGGCTCAAGGCCCTCTATGACAAGTACGGCATTCCCTATATCGAGCCCTGATCAGCCGGTCAGGGCTTCACATCCCGCAGGATCGGGTTCTGCAACGAGATCAGGGTCTCGGTGGACTGTATCTCATCGATGGTCTGGATCTTGTGGATCAGCACGGTCTGCAACTCGTCGATGGAGCGGGTCATCACCTTCATGAAGATGCTGTAGTGGCCGGTGGTGTAGTAGGCCTCCACCACCTCGTCCAGCGCCTGCAGCTTGGCCAGCGCCGACGGGTAGTCCTTGGCGCTCTTCAGGTTGATCCCGATGAAACAACAGACGTCGTAACCCAGCTTCTTCGGGTTCACCTGCACCCGCGTTCCCTCGATGATGCCCGCCTGCTTCATCTTCTCCACCCGCACATGGATGGTACCCGGGCTGACCAGCAGTTGTTTTGCCAGCTCGGCGTAAGGCAGCCGTGCATTCTCCATCAGGGCGGTGAGGATGGCCTGATCGAGATTATCGATCCGATAATTTTCCGGCACTTTTTTGCACTCCCTTTGATGATTCCTCATTAACAGGCCATTAATTTTGAAGAAAAAAACACACAAAGCCTATTTCTATTATCGAATATTGAATTTAGTTCGCAAT
>NZ_NEVB01000006.1:0-5153 GCF_002259925.1 Aeromonas sp. A35_P
TCCTCGTTGTAAACGGGAACGATCAGAGAGAGTCGAAAATCGGCATGCGACATGAAAACTTCCTTATTTGGAAAATTATTTTATAAAACAGCGTATTGGAGAATACGTCTTACTGGGCGACGGTCAAGCGCACCGACTGGACGTTGAGCGGCGTCGGGGCGGAGAGCGCCAGAAAGTTGGGACGCTTGGGGTCAGAGGTCAGCGACTCGCCCGGCAGGCTGAGACGGATCTCGTTGATGCCGGCCTTGGCCAGCTTGACGGTGGTAGTGAAATCGTGACCCAGTGCCACCTTGAGCAGGGTACCGGCCTGCGGGCTGTTGACCCGGGCCTGGATGGTGAGCTCTTCCGGCTGTGCCTGCTGCTTGGGCAGCACGAAGTAAAGGCCGCCCTGGCCGCTCAGTTCGGTGCCGTCCGCGCTCGGCTTCTTGGCCCAGCCTTCACTGGAGAGGAAGCGGCTAGGCTTGGTCAGATTGAGCTCGTTGCCGGGCTGGTAGGTCATGCTGGAGTTGTGCTCCCAGAAGCGGGTCTTGCCTTCCAGGTAATAGAGCTTGTAGGCCAGGCTCACGTTGGGGTGGGTGGCCAGATAGAGGGTGTAGAGATAGAAACCACTCAGCGCCATGATGGCGGTCAGAAAACCAAACTTTTTGTACGTCATATCACTCTCTGCGCCTCACGGTTTGTAAGCTGATTTCGCGCATATGCTAATCCAATTGCAAAAAAAGCATAGTGGATCACAAAAATATATTTGGTCACATATTAACCCCTTTCTGATCGGTGTTCCAAATGTCGCTTCTCCCTCTTTTTAGCTAGCCCCCAGACCCTGTTGTGGCGGGCCGGCCGGGCCCCTTTTCTGCTCGGGCGATACCGCTTTTTCGGGGCCCCGATCATGGTCTGCATCCCTGTGGCAGGATCTGTCGCCATTTTGCCGAGGCCGATTTATGATGAGTTGATATGCCGTCAAGGATGACCCATGAAGCTGAAACTCTGTTGCTGGATGCTCTGGTTGCTGCCACCGCTGGTGTCGGCAAATGCCCTGTGCCCTGCTCCCTTGCGGATCGGTTATGACAACTGGCCGCCCTATCACTATTACCTCGATGCCGCGGCCGGCAAGAAAGAGCTGCAGGGCTTTGCCATCGAGACGCTCAACGCCATGCTCAAGCGACTGGATTGCAAGGCCAGTTACGTGGAGATGCCCTGGAAACGGGTGTTGCACGGCCTTGAGCTGGGGGTGGTCGACATCGCCATGGAGGCCTACTTCAACGAGGATCGCGCCCGTTACGCCTGGTTTTCCGATGGTTACAATCCGGGGCGCAGCGCGCTCTGGATCCGCAAGTCATCCTCCTATTCCGAGACTGACCTGGCGAGCTGGCTGGCCAGCGGACATACCCTGGGGGTTACCAAGGATTACTACTACGGCGCCGACATCAGCGAGCTGCTGCGCCGTTATGCCGCCCAGGTGAGCGTGGTCAACGACGAGCAGAACTACGGCAAGCTGGTCCTTGGGAGAATCGACGGTTTCCTTGGCGATGTGCTGGCCACCCCCTGGGGCTTGAAGAAGGAGGGGTTGGGCGATCTGATCGTCCCCCATGAGATGGCCGTATATGAAGCACCGACCTTTTTCATGTTCAGCAAGAAACGGCTGTCTCCCGAATTCGTGCGGGAGTTCAATCGTGAGCTGACCAAATTTAAAGCAACAAATGAGTATGACATTATCTGGCGGCGCTATGCGCCCGCCGGCTAGCAAAGTCGCGGGCATTCACGCATGATGAGCGCCTTGACCGCCGGGTCTGACGGATTGAAGTGAACCTATCTTGAGGTAAGCATGGGGAAGAAGTATTGGCTGGCATTGGCAAACCTGATCTGGCTGGGCTGTTGGCCGGCAGCCATGGCACAGGCCAGCGAAGGCCAGGTGGTGGTGAGCAATGCGGCGGAGCAGCACGACTGGTATCAGAACCGGACGGCGGAGCAGGCCAGGCAAGAGCTGGAGCAGCAACTGCAGGAGGCCGTGCTGGCCCAGCTGCACCCGGATTTCTATACGCTCTGGAAGAAGCTGCAGGCCAAGCCGGCGGATCAGCGCGGCGCCCTCTATGACGAGGCGTTCGGCAAGCTGGCCCGGTTCCAGCAGGCGTGGCGGGCCATGGATCTGGTCTCCCGCGAGCAGATGCAGACCCTCAAACTCAATCTGAACAAGCCGCTGGTCCATGAGCCGGCCGGCGACAACCTGCTGGAACAGGTCAAGCAGCTCAGACCCCAGGTCGCAGAATACGAGGCGGTGCGCGAGGAAGTGCGCAAGCTGCTGGCGCTGCCCATGGCCAAGAAGTGGCCGACCCTGACCATGCCGACCCTGCGGGCTGGCGAGGTTTCCCCGGAGCTGGGTCAAATCCGCTCCATCCTCAACGAGCTGGGTGACACGGCCCCGCGCCATGACGACGCTACCTATGACGCCGACACCCTGCAGGCGGTCAAGCAGTTCCAGCGCCGCCACGGTCTGACTGCCGACGGCATCATAGGCCGGCAGACCCGCAGCTGGCTCAACACCGGGCCCGAGGTGCGCGCCAGCCTGCTGCTACGCAACCTGTGGCGACGCGATCTGGTGGATCAGCTCTCCGGGGCCCGCTACGTGCTGGTCAACATACCCGACTATCGGCTGAGCGTGGTGGAGTCCGGCAACGAGGTGTTTACCAGCCGGGTGATCGTCGGCAAGGAGCAGCGGGCCACTCCGATCCTCGCCAGCGAGATCCGCTCCATCGTGCTCAACCCGGCCTGGCACGTGCCGCGCTCCATCCTGAGCAAGGACATTCTGCCCAAGCTGGGGCGCGATCCCGCCTACCTCAATCGCGAGCAATTCGAGGTGATCGACGGCGAGGGCAATCCGGTGCAGTTCACCGAAGAGGGCTGGCAGCAGGCACTGGCGTCCGGTTTCCCCTATCGTCTGCGGCAAAAGCCCGGCGATCACAATGCTCTGGGTCGCTACAAGTTCTATCTGCCCAACAACGAGGCGATCTACCTGCACTCCACCCCGCGCAAGGCGCTGTTCGAGCAAGGCGCGCGCGCATTCAGTTCGGGTTGCATCCGGGTGGAGCATGCCGACGATCTGGCCGAGCTGCTGCTGGCGGACTCCCGCTACCAGCCTGACAAGGTGGCCAGCATCCTGAAAGAGAGCCAGACCAAGTGGCTGCCGCTGACCACTCCGATCCCGGTGTTCACCGTCTACTGGAGCAGCTGGATCGACGAGGAGGGGCGTCAGCAACTGCGCAACGACATCTATGGATTTGATCGAGTCAGCTACCAGAGTCGCCTGCTGTGATCCTCGCCACAGAGTGAAAAGCCCGGCCTGCGCCGGGCTTTTTCATGGCCCCTTGCGGTTTGACAGCGGCCGGCTCGGCGGGTAGTTTCAAGCGCCTGTATCAAATTTATTCAACGGTTTCACCTCAACATTGCGATGGACGGACAAGGGATGCTTGATCAAGAGATAAGCCGACGTCGCCTGCTGCTGGGTGCCGGTTGCCTGCTGGGGGGCTCGCTGTTGTCCTTCCCCGCCATGGCGAGCCGCAGTACGGCGGGACGTGAACTCAGCTTCTTCAATCTCAACACCGGCGAGCGGGTGCGCACCAGCTACTGGGAAGATGGCCGCTATCTGAAAGACGGGCTGGCCGAGCTCAACCACATCTTTCGCGACTACCGTCGCAACGAAGTGTTCAACATCGACAGGAAGCTGTTCGACCAGCTCTACCTGCTGCAGCACAAGCTGGGTCGCCACGGCGAAATCCAGCTTATCTCGGGCTATCGCTCCCCCGTGACCAATCGCCAGAAGCGCAGTCGCAGCCGCGGGGTAGCCAAGCACAGCTATCACACCCTGGGGCAGGCGGTGGACGTGCGGATCCCCGGGGTACAGCTGGCGCACCTGCGCAAGGCGGCGCTTCATCTCAAGGTGGGCGGTGTCGGTTACTACCCGAGCGACAACTTCGTGCACCTCGACACAGGGCCCGTGCGCAGCTGGTAACGGCCGGTTGCTGGCCGCATCGGCCCGGCGGGTGACTGGTCAGCGGGGTGGCCGAGCTGGTAGGCTCTGGACACCATGCAGAGGAGAACCAGATGAAACATATTTTGCTTGGCGGGCTGATTGCCCTGCTGCTGACCGGTTGTGGCAAGCTCAACCGCGAAAACTACGACAAGCTCAAGATGGGGATCAGCTACGCCGAGGCGAGCAGCATCCTCGGCAAGGCCGAGCGTTGTGACGATGCGCTGGGTACCACCAGCTGCATCTGGGGCGATGAGGGCAAGAACATCAAGATCCGCTTCATCGCCGACAAGGCGACCTTCTTCAGCTCGGAAGGGATCAACTGAGGCAGTTGCTGCCCCCTTACCCAACAAAAAAGCGCCTGACCGGCGCTTTTTTGTTGGCTGTGAGCCGTACCGGCTCGCCAGAAGCTGGCGCGCTCAGTGCGCGGCGTATTGATAGTGGAAGGTGGGCAGCCCCCACTTGAAGCGCACCGCCAGCAGGCGCAGCACGAAGCCGATGCCGATGGCACCGAAGGCGGCCCAGTCGTTGGGCAGGCCCTGATCCAGCGCCAGGCAGTAGATGGCGGCGGTCACCAGCGAGATGGCGGCATAGAGCTCGCGGCGAAACACCAGCGGAATGCGCTGGCAGAGCAGATCCCTGAGCACGCCGCCGAAGGCCCCCGTCACCACCGCCATGATGCAGGCGATGCCGGCGCCGTGACCCATCTCCAGCGCCCTGGCCGCACCGAAGATGGAGAAGACCACCAGCCCCAGGGCATCGAGCGCCATGAACAGTTTGCCGAGATAGCGCATCAGCGGTGCCGAGATGACGCCGGCCATGGCCGCGCCGGCGACCAGCAGCACATACTCCGGGTGTTCGACCCAGAGCAGGGGGTAATGGCCCAGCAGCACGTCGCGGATGGTGCCGCCCCCGATGGCCGTCGCCGAGGCGATGATCACCACGCCGAACAAGTCCATCCGTCGCCGGCCCGCGGCCAGCGCGCCTGTCATCCCTTCGGCCACCAGGCCCAGCAAGAAGAGTGCATGTAACATGAGATATCCCAGGGTGCGAGAAAGGCCCGCATCCTAACAATCTAGCTCTGGCGGGACAAGTAAACTCATCTATGCATTAGATTAAGTAATGAAAAGGG
>NZ_NEVB01000006.1:5182-21953 GCF_002259925.1 Aeromonas sp. A35_P
GCGCTTGAGCTGTTCGCTGCGGTAGTGATCGACCCACATGGCGGTGGCGCCGCAGATGGCCACCGGCATCACGAACAGGTTCACCACCGGGATGGCGGAGAAAAGGGTGACCAGGGCGCCGAAGCTCAGGCACTTGCCGCGGCGTTGCTTGAGGGCGTCGCGCATGGTGATGAAGTCGATCTTGTGATTGTCGAACGGATAGTCGACATACTGGATCGCCATCATCCAGGCGCTGAACAGGAACCAGAGCACAGGCGCCAAGGTCTGGCCCACCACCGGAATGAGGAACAGGATCAGGCAGCCGATGGCCTTGGGCAGGTAGTATTTGAGCTTGATCCACTCGCGGCCGAAGGTGCGTGGCACATCCTTGACGATGTCCAGCATGCCGGTGTCGTTGGCGGCCTCGCCAGTGAGCGCCTGCTCCACCTTTTCCGCCAGCAGGCCGTTGAAGGGGGCGGCTATCCAGTTGGCCACCGAGCTGAACAGGAAGGAGAAGACCACCAGTATGGTAATGAGGGCGATGGGCCAGAGCAGGTAGTCCAGCCAGTCGAGCCAGCTCGGGATCTGCTGGTGCAGCCAGGCGAACAGACCATCCAGCTGCAGCAGCAGGGCGTAGAAGGCCCCGGCAAACAGCACGAAGTTGACCAGCAGGGGGATCAGCACGAAGGTGCGGATGCCGGGCTGGCGAATGAGGGAGAAGCCGCGCAGAAAGTAGTCTGCACCGCTGATCGAGTCTTTTACCATACGGGGGGAGTGGCTCATCGGAGCTCCATCTGTTCATGGGAAACTGCCAGCATATTACAAACAAGCTTTTGATTTGGTAAAGTCGCCTGCCCGCCTCCTCTTTATTTCGTTACCGACATAGGCCGCCATGCGTCTGAAATTGATCAAACTCGCCGGCTTCAAGTCGTTTGTCGAGCCGACCCGCATCGAACTCAACGCCGACATGACCGCCGTGGTGGGGCCCAATGGCTGCGGCAAATCCAACGTCATCGACGCCGTGCGCTGGGTGCTGGGGGAGAGCTCCGCCCGCCATCTGCGCGGCGAGAACATGACCGACGTCATCTTCAACGGCTCCGTCAACCGCAGCGCCCACGGCCGCGCCTCGGTGGAGCTGGTGTTCGACAATCCCCACAACCGGGTACCCGGCGAGTTCGGCCGCTTTACCGAGATCTCGGTGCGCCGCGAAGTGCTGCGCGACGGCTCCAATCACTACCAGATCAACGGCCAGAAGTGCCGCCGCAAGGATGTGACCGACCTCTTCCTCGGCACCGGCCTTGGGCCGCGCAGCTACGCCATCATAGAGCAGGGCACCGTCAGCCGGCTGGTGGAATCCCGCCCCGCCGATCTCAAGCTGTTCATGGAAGAGGCCGCCGGGGTCTCCCGCTACAAGGAGCGGCGCCGCGAGACCGAACAGCGCATCCGCCATACCCAGGAGAACCTGGAGCGCCTCGGCGACATCCGCGGCGAACTGGGTTCACGCCTTGAACATCTCAAAGCCCAGGCCGAGACCGCCGAGCGCTACAAGCAGCTCAAGAGCCGCAGTCGCGCTGCCCGCGCCGAGCTGATCGGCTCGGAACTGTGGGCGCTGGAGACGCGTCTGGGCGAGGCCAAGACCGAACTTGCCCAGACCGAGCAGGCGCTGGCGGCGCTCGATGCCAAGCGCACCGCTGATGAGGGGCGCCACGTCACCCTGTCGGTCGCCCGCCAGGAGGCGCAGGCCGAACAGGCAAGCCGTCAGCAACAGATTTTTCTCGGCGGCCAGGCCATCGCCCGCCTCGAGCAGCAGCAACTGCACCAAACCGAACTCGGTCGTGACTGGCAGGCGAGGCGGCAGGCCCTCGGCGAACGCATCGAGGGGCTCAAGACCCAGCTGGCCGACCAGCAGGAACAACTGGGCGAAAGCACTCTGCAGGGGGAGGTAGCATCGGCGCGCCTCGAGCAGTGTGAGCAGTTGCTTACCGACCAGCAGAGCGTGCGCGCGGCGGCGGGCGAGCGGCTCGAGCAGGCGCGCCAGCGCCAGCAGCTGTGGCAGCAGCAGCTTGGCCAGTTGCAGGGGCGGCTCAACCAGACCCGCGCCGAGGTGAACGGCCTGCAGGAGCTGCAGGCCAAGACCCGGCTCGCCCGTCTCAAGCTGGAAGATGAACAGGCCGGCCCCCTCGGCGGGGAGGAGGAGAACCTGCAACCGGCGCTCGATGCGTTGGCGTCGACGCTCTCGTTCTCCCGCGCCCGCCATGAAGAAGCCGAAGCGGCGTGGCAGGCCGGCGTGGCCCGCCACGAAGAGCTCAAGGCTGCGCAGGGGCGCCAGCAGGGCTTGCTGCGCGAGCTGGAGGCGCGCCTCGCCACCCTGGATCAGATCCTGGGGGAGCAGATGGCGGGCGCCATCCTGGCGGATCGGCTGCAGGTTCCCCCCGAGTGGGCCCGAGGGCTGGACAAGGTGCTCGGTCGCTGGCTCACCGCCACCCCGGCGGACGAGTGCAATCTGACGCAATCCGGGCTCTGGATCGGTCCGGCCCGGCCGGCGGTTGCCGGTACCCTGGCGGCGCAACTGGGCGGTGAGCACATTCCCGCCTTCCTCAACGCCATCTGGCTGGCAGAGAGCCGGGAGGAGGCGCAGGCCCGCCTGCACAGCCTCTCTGCTGGTGAGTCGCTGCTCACTCCGGCCGGCGACTGGTTCGGCCCCAACTGGGCGGATCTGGGGGAGGGCGTGGCCCTCGGCACCCAGGCGTTGCTCGGCGAACGTGAGCGGTTGCACAGCGAGCTGGTCGCGGGCCGGGAGGCGCTGCGCCGACTCGATGAGCTGCTTGCCGCCGCCGATGCGGCGCGGGCCCAGCTGCACAGCGCCCATGAACTGGCCCAGCGCACCCTGCGCGAGCAGGAGCAGCAGTGGCAGCAACTGCGTGAGGCCTGGAGCCTGCGTGAAGGGCAGCGCCAGGCGCGGTTGCAGCGCCTCGGCCAGCTGGGAGAGGAGTTGATCCGGCTGGATAAGGAGCAGGCTGAGGAGGCGCAGCGGCTGGTGTCGGCCGGGGAGCGGCTTGAGCAGGATGAAGCGGCCCTTGGCGAGCTGCAGGAGCAGGGGGAGCTGCTTGCCGAGGCGCTTCTGCTCGCCCAGGAGCAGGCGAGCACGGCGGATCGCGCTGTGGAAGAGGCCCGCCTGCGTCGTGAGCAGCAGCAAGCCGCCTGCCAGCGGCTGCAACTGGAGCAGCAGAATCAGCGCCAACTCATCACCCTGCGCGAGCAGGAGCTGGCCCGCCTCGGGCTGGAGCTGGCCGAACTCAAGGAGCCGGGGGCCACTTCGAGTCAGGATCTGTCGCCCCTGCTGGCCGAGCAGCGCAGCCTTGAGGCGCAGCAACTTGCCTGTCATCAGCGGCTTGCAGAATTGGAGCGCCAGCTGACCGAGCTGGAGCAGGCCAGAAGCGCCGATCACAAGCAGCTGGTGCAGATACAGGAGAAGCTGGCGACCCTGCGGCTCGAGCGCGAACGCAACCTCACCCGCCGGCAGGGGTTGCACGAGCAGTTCGAAGAGCTGGGGGTACGGCTGGTGGATCTCGATCAGGCGGTGCTGATAGCGGCTGATCGCGGCAAGCTGCGCCAGGAGATCCAGACCCTGGAGGCGCAGGTGGAGGCGCTTGGCGCCATCAACCTGGCGGCGCTGGAGGAGTATGAAGAGGCGAAAACCCGCGCAAGTTACCTGGAAAACCAGTGCCAGGATCTGGAGCTGGCGCTGGAAACCTTGAGCCAAGCCATTAAAAGAATTGATAAAGAGACACAAATACGCTTCCGTGACACTTTCGATAAGGTCAACGAAGATTTAAAATCCCTGTTTCCAAAAGTGTTCGGTGGGGGCAGTGCCTGGCTTGAGCTCACCTCCGATGATCTTTTGGAGGCCGGAGTGAGCATCATGGCGAGACCTCCGGGTAAGAAGAATTCTACCATTGCCCTGCTTTCCGGGGGGGAGAAGGCGTTAACCGCTCTTGCGCTGGTTTTTGCCATCTTCAGACTCAATCCGGCACCTTTTTGTCTGCTGGATGAGGTGGATGCACCGCTCGATGAAGTGAACGTCGGTCGCTTCTGTTCTCTTGTCAAAGAGATGTCGAGCACAGTACAGTTCGTTTACATCAGTCATAATAAGGTCTCCATGGAGATGGCTGAGCAGCTGGTTGGCGTCACGATGCAAGAGCCCGGGGTTTCGCGCATAGTGTCGGTCGATATCGGTGAAGCCGTCGCTTTGGCTGAGCAAAACTAGAAAGAGAAGCAGCTAATGCAGGAATTGCGTTACATCTTGGTTGCCCTGGGCGGTATTGCCATCGCGGCATTGCTCATTCACGGGTTGTGGAGCAACAGAAAGAATCGTCAGGCACCGATCAAAGAGAAACCTCTGGGTCGGATGGAATCCAAATCACGGGACCGTGACAACGACGCCTTCGACAGCGATGGCATCGGTCAGGTGCGAGTGGTCAGCGGTGGCCGTCGTGCCGAGCCCAAGCTCCACCATGATGAACCTCGCCAGCCGGACGTCAGCCGTCGCGCCCCCGCGCCCGCCTTCGATGATGAAGAAGATGATGACGCCGATCTGCCGCCGCCCGTGGTACGCAAGCCCGCCGCTCGCCCCGTGCCCCCGCCTCCCGTCTATGAAGAGGAGGAGTATGAGGAGCCGGTCGCCGAGCCCGTCGAGGAGGCGCCCGCCGCGCCGGTACGCAAGCCTGCCCAGGTGATCCGTCGTACCCCGGTTCACCGTTCTCGTCCCCAGCGCGAGCCGCTGCTGCAGCCGCTGGACGAAGAGCCGCTGGTAGAGCCAGCCTACGCCACCGCACCCACCTTCGGTGCCCGTGAACAGGCCCAGGCCGCCGCACCCGAATACAAGGCGCAGCCCCGTTACGCAGCCCCCGAGCCTGCCTACGAGGAGCCTGCCTATGAAGAGCCCGCGCAGGAGCCGCAGATCGAACGCCAGCCGGTCGAGAAGATCTGGCAGGATGTCTATGTCATCAACCTGATGGCGCGCCCCGGCCACGAACTGCAAGGCGGCACCCTGATCTCTTCCCTGCTGGCGCTGGGCTTCAAGTTTGGCGAGATGGACATCTTCCATCGCCACGAAGATCTCAACGGCAAGGGGGAAGTGCTCTTCTCCATGATCAACATGGTCAAGCCGGGTACCTTCAACCCGTACCGGATGGAGCAGTTCAGCACCCCGGGCGTGTCGCTCTTCATGCAACTGCCGCTGCGCAGCAACGCCGCCTTTGCCTTCGAGCACATGCTGCAGTCTGCCGACCAGCTGGCCAGCGATCTCGATGCCATGCTGACTGACATGGACCGCAGCCCGCTGAGCGACGAGACCATCGCCCGTTACCGGCACGAGCTGGCCGCCTACGAGGCCAGTCGCGACTGATACGCCATGCGGGTCTAATGAAGCAAAAGTGCGGTACCCAGGTGCCGCATTTTTATTGGTCCGCTGGCCGGTTTTTCCATCACACTTCGAGACTTTTTCATGAGCGATATCCTCTCCCGCCACCGTCAACTGTGTGAGCTGCTGATCGAGTACGGTCATCAGTACTATGTGCTGGACAACCCCACGGTGCCGGACGCCGAATATGACCGCCTGATGCGCGAGCTGATCGCGCTGGAGGCCGAGCATCCCGAGCTGAAAACCCCGGCCTCGCCGAGCGTGCGGGTGGGCGGTCAGCCGCTCACCGCCTTCAAGCAGGTGCGCCACGAGATCCCCATGCTGAGTCTGGACAACGTGTTCAGCAGCGAAGAGCTGCAGGCGTTCGAACAGCGCATGAGCGATCGCCTCAAGCGGGAGGTGAACTTCACCTTCTGTTGCGAGCCCAAGCTGGATGGTCTGGCGGTGAGCCTGCTCTACGTGGATGGCCAGCTGGTGCAGGCCGCTACCCGCGGTGATGGCACTACGGGTGAGGAGATCACCGAGAACGTGCGCACCATCAAGGCCATTCCCCTGACCCTGCGTGGCGAGGGGTGGCCGGCAAGGCTGGAGGTGCGCGGCGAGGTCTTCATGCCCAAGGCGGGGTTCGAGGCGATGAACGCCAGGGCGCTGGCCGCCGGCGAGAAGGTGTTCGTCAATCCGCGCAACGCCGCCGCTGGCAGCCTGCGCCAGCTCGACTCGCGCATCACTGCCAGCCGTCCCCTGAGCTTTTACGCCTACGGTGTCGGTGTTGGCGGCGAGCTGCTGGGGGATTCCCACTACGGCCGCCTCACCCGGCTCAACACCTGGGGGCTGCCGCTCAGCCCGGAGGTGAAGCTGAAAGAGGGCGCCGCTGGTTGCCAGGCCTTCCACGATGACATCCTGGCCCGCCGTGGCGAACTGCCCTACGAGATTGACGGCGTGGTCTACAAGGTGGATGCCATTCCCCTGCAAGAGGAGCTAGGCTTCGTGGCCCGTGCGCCGCGCTGGGCCACCGCCCACAAGTTCCCGGCCCAGGAGGAGATGACGGAGCTTGAGAACGTCGAGTTCCAGGTCGGTCGCACCGGCGCCGTGACCCCGGTGGCCAAGCTCAAACCCGTGTTCGTCGGCGGCGTCACCGTCTCCAACGCCACCTTGCACAATGCCGACGAGATCGAACGCCTCGGCGTGATGATCGGCGACACCGTGATCGTGCGCCGGGCCGGGGACGTGATCCCGCAGATCGTGGCGGTGGTGGAGGCCCAGCGCCCGGCAGATGCCCGTGAAATTCTGTTCCCGACCGAGTGCCCGGTGTGCGGCTCGGCGGTGGAGCGGCTGGAGGGGGAGGCGGTGGCCCGCTGCTCCGGCGGCCTGTTCTGCGAAGCGCAGCGCAAGGAGGCGATCAAGCACTTTGCCGCCCGCCGCGCCATGGACGTAGACGGCCTTGGCGACAAGATAGTCGAGCAGCTGGTGGACAAGGGACTGGTGAAGACCCCGGCCGATCTGTTCGGCCTCAACGCCATCCAGCTGGCCGGGCTTGAGCGGATGGGACAAAAGTCCGCGCTCAATCTGGTGGCGGCCATCGATGCGGCCCGCAGCACCACGCTGCCCCGCTTCCTGTTTGCGCTGGGGATCCGCGAAGTGGGAGAGGCGACTGCCTTGAACCTCGCCAACCACTTCCTCACCCTGGACGCCCTGCGTGCCGCCTCGGTAGAGCAGCTGCTGGAGGTGGCCGACGTGGGGGACGTGGTGGCCAAGCATGTCTACTACTTCCTGCGCCAACCCCACAACATCGAGGTGCTGGAGGCGCTGCTGGCCGCCGGTATCCACTGGCCGGCCATCGAGAAGAAGGAAGCCGCACAGCAGCCCTTCGCCGGCAAGACCTTCGTGCTGACCGGCACCCTCACCACCTTGTCGCGCAACGATGCCAAGGCGGCGCTGCAGGCGCTTGGCGCCAAGGTGGCGGGCTCTGTGTCGGCCAAGACCGATGTGCTGGTGGCGGGGGAGGCGGCAGGCTCCAAGCTGGCCAAGGCGCAGGAGCTCGGCATCACCGTCTGGACCGAAGAGGAGTTGCAGCAGGCGCTGCAGGGCTGAGTCGCTGCTTCAACCAGATAAACAAAGAACCCGGCATGGCCGGGTTCTTTGTTATAAGGGCAATGATCCGCGCTCAATCACGCCAGAGGATCTTGTAGCGCCACTTGTCGGGCAGGGTGAGCTGCCAGCGGGCCAGCTCGCTCTTGCTGAATACATACTCGCCGCGCAGGGCGGCACGGGGCGCCAGATTCTTGGGCTGGGCCCCATCCAGGATGGCATTGACCAGCTCGGCCGCCTTGGCCCCCTGGTCGTGCCCATCCAGCACCAGGCCGCCGATGGCCTTGCCCTTGCCCACAGTAAACTCCCAGAAGCAGAACAGCGGCACCGGGCTGTGGGCACTGGTCCACTCCAGCACCTGGCGTTCATCCACGTGGCGACCCTGCTCATCGATGAGGGTGTGGTAGAGGCCGATAAAGATCGCCTGATAGCCGTTCTGCCTGGCGTTGAGCACGGCCTCCTGCCACAGGTCGTAGTCGCCGATGAGCTGGCTGTTGACCCGGGTCTGGCCGACCAGCAACTCGGTCTGGGTCTTGAACTCGTCTTCGATGGCGGTCAGGGCCACGTAGCTCGAATCAAACAACACCAGTGCCTTCTTGATCCCCCCCATCAGCTGGCTCATCTCGCTGATGTTGCGCTTGAGCAGGGGGCGTTCCAGCACGCCGGTGATCTTGGGGTGGCCGACGAACCCCTTGTTGCGCGGATTCTCGTTCATGCCGAGAAACACGACCGGGGTACCGAGGGAGGCGATGCTGGTGGCCAGGTAGTTGATGGCGTTGTCATCGCCGAGCACCACCAGATCCGGTTTCACTTGGTGGTAGTAGGCGAGCGCCTGCTCGGCGATCTGATCGAACTCTTCGACGGGGCGGTGCTTGGTGTCCATGTAGAAGTGGCTGATGTGGTGCTCACCCTTGAGGTTGGCTACCAGGCTGGCGTTGTAGCTCTGATCCCACAGGTATTCGGGATGGTAGCTGCTGATCACCAGGATCTCGGCCGCCCACAGCCGCAGCGACAGGGGAAACAACAGCAGTAGCAGCAACAAAGGCTTGGTCATATGGCTTCCCATCGGCACAGAGGTGTTGTCATTCATTATGTTCACTCCTGGGCCAGCCGGTGCCGGTCAATTACTGTCGGAGGGGAAATCTTTTTCTCGCTGGCCGGTATCGGGCGCCAGCCCGCACCAGGCTTGGGTGTGGTCTCGTATGGCGCCTTTCATGGCTGGTCGGGAACTGCGCCACTCGCCTCAAAACCTGTTCTGGATCAAGAAATACGACCCCGCTTTGGTGCCTAATAGACACCACATATAGGGCTTCATTCGTTTTTAATCCCTATATGTTGTGTTATTAAGCTGTGTAAAAGCTGTTCCCTTCTCGTCGTCAGCCCAGGCTTGTCAAGCCTCGGCTGAATTTATTTGCGCCCAGGACGAGGCGTGGAGAAGGGGGCCAAACAAGGGTAAGCCGAGGGCGAGAGCCTGGCCTTTTTAACGGGGAAACTCCATGAAACCGGTTGTGATCAAACGTGATGGATGTCGCGCACCATTCAATGCCCAGCTGATTGCCGAGGCGGTGGGCCGAGCGGCGGAGGCGGTCAATCAGGCCAGTCCGGCGCTGGCAGAGCGCATTGCCGCCGCCGTCAGCCAGGAGCTGGAAGGGCGGGGAGAAGTGGACATCCACGAGATCCAGAACCGGGTCGAGAACCACCTGATGGCCTCCGACGACAAGGCCATCGCCCGTGCCTACATCGAATACCGTCACGACCGGGATCAGGCCCGCGAGGCCCGCGGCCGGCTGGCCCAGGAGATCCGCGGCCTGGTGGAGCAGACCAACGCGGCCCTGCTCAACGAGAACGCCAACAAGGACTCCAAGGTGATCCCGACCCAGCGCGATCTGCTGGCGGGCATCGTCGCCAAACACTACGCCACCAGCCACATGCTGCCCCGCGACGTGGTGCAGGCCCACGAGAGTGGCGATCTGCACTTCCACGACCTCGACTACTCCCCCTTCTTCCCCATGTTCAACTGCATGTTGATCGACCTGAAGGGGATGCTGACCCACGGCTTCAAGATGGGCAATGCGGAGATCGACACCCCCAAGTCCATCAGCACCGCCACCGCGGTCACCGCCCAGATCATCGCCCAGGTGGCGAGCCACATCTATGGTGGCACCACCATCAACCGCATCGACGAAGTGTTGGCTCCCTACGTGACCATCAGCTGGGAGAAGCACCGGGAAGTGGCACTGGAATGGGGCATCGGTGATGTGGATGCCTACGCCATGGCCCGCACCGAGAAGGAGTGCTACGACGCCTTCCAGTCGCTGGAATATGAGGTGAACACCCTGCACACCGCCAACGGTCAGACTCCGTTCGTCACCTTCGGCTTTGGCCTGGGCGACAGCTGGCAGTCACGCCTCATCCAGCGCGCGATCCTGAGCAACCGCATCGCCGGCCTTGGCAAGAACAAGAAGACCGCCGTGTTCCCGAAACTGGTGTTCGCCATCAAGGATGGCCTCAACCATCGGCCGGGCGATCCCAACTACGACATCAAGCAGCTGGCGCTGGAGTGCGCCTCCAAGCGGATGTACCCGGACATCCTCAACTACGACCAGGTGGTCAAGGTGACCGGCTCCTTCAAGACCCCCATGGGCTGCCGCTCCTTCCTCGGTGCCTACGAGGAGCAGGGCGAGCTGGTCCACGAAGGGCGCAACAACTTAGGGGTGGTGAGCCTCAACCTGCCGCGCATTGCCCTCAAATCCCGCGATGAAGCGGATTTCTGGGACAAGCTGGACGCCGCCCTGCGGGTGGCCAAGACCGCACTGATGTACCGCATCAAGCGCCTGGACGGCGTCAAGGCCCGGGTCGCGCCCATCCTCTACATGGAAGGGGCCTGCGGCGTGCGCCTCAAGGCGGACGACAATGTCAGCGAGATCTTCAAGCACGGTCGCGCCTCCATTTCCCTTGGCTATATCGGGGTGCACGAGACCATCAACGCCCTGTTTGGTGACAAGATTCACCTGTTTGACAGCGCCGAGCTCCAGCGGAAGGCCATCGCCATCGTCGAGCGCCTCAAGGCCGCCACCGACGAGTGGAAGGAGGAGACCGGCTACGGCTTCAGCCTCTACTCCACCCCGAGCGAGAACCTCTGCTCCCGCTTCTGCCGCATCGACGCCAAGGAGTTTGGCGTGGTGGCGGGGGTGACCGACAAGGGCTACTACACCAACAGCTTCCACCTCGACGTGGAGAAGCAGGTGAACCCGTACGACAAACTGGACTTCGAGGCGCCCTATCCGCCCATCGCCAGCGGCGGTTTCATCTGCTACGGCGAGTACCCCAACATCCAGCACAACCTGGAAGCGCTGGAGAACGTCTGGGATTACAGCTACGACAAGGTGCCCTACTACGGTACCAACACCCCCATCGACGAGTGCTACGAGTGCGGCTTTACCGGCGAGTTCGAGTGCACCTCCAAAGGCTTCACCTGCCCGCGCTGCGGCAACCACGATCCGGCCAAGGTGTCGGTGACCCGCCGGGTCTGTGGCTACCTCGGCAGCCCGGATGCGCGCCCCTTCAACGCGGGCAAGCAGGAAGAGGTGAAGCGCCGCGTCAAACATATGTAAGTGCGGTAACGATGAAGCGCTGGCCCCTGTTGCAAGGGGCCATTTTCATGGGATGACGACCGTTTACCCCCATGAAGGAGGCAGGAAACAAGCGATGCACTACCACCAGTACTACCCGGTCGATGTGATCAACGGCCCCGGCACCCGTGCCACCCTGTTCGTCTCGGGCTGCGAGCACCAGTGCCCCGGCTGCTACAACCAGAGCACCTGGCGGCTCGATGGTGGCAAGCCGTTCGATCAGGCGATGAGCGATCGCGTCATCGCGGATCTCAAGGATGCGCGCATCAAGCGGCGGGGTCTGTCGCTCTCCGGCGGCGATCCGCTCCACCCCGCCAACGTGCCGCATGTGCTGGCGCTGGTGAAACGGGTGCGCGCCGAGTGCCCCGGCAAGGACATCTGGTGCTGGACCGGCTATCTGCTTGGCGAGCTCAGCCCGGCCCAGCGCGAGCTGGTGGCCTTGCTGGACGTGCTGGTGGACGGCAAGTTCGAGCAGGGGCTGGCGGATCCCGGTCTGCTCTGGCGTGGCAGCAGCAATCAGCAGATCCACGACCTCAATGCCTGGCGGGAGGGAGGGGAACGGATACCCTGTCTGGTTTGCAGTTGAGGCCAGGGATGTTTATGGTTAGCCCATTCCAATCCCTGTGACATCGTTGACGAGGAAATCCGAGATGAACAATCTGCTCAAGATCCTGCTGGCCATCTTCCTGCCGCCGGTCTGTGCCTTTATCCAGGTGGGCTTCAGCCTGCACTTTTTGATCAACATAGTGCTGACCCTGCTCGGCGGCTTGCCCGGCATGGTGCACGCTCTCTGGCTGGTGGTCAGCGACAAGCGCGGCTGAGCCGGACACCTCAAGAGGCCAACCCCTGGGTTGGCCTTTTTGTTGCCCGCCAGATGGGGGCTTCCCGAATGAGCACTTTCGTCCGACACTGGACGCCGCTCAATGGAACGGCCGTTCAAGGAGCTGAACGGTGCAACGAAGAGGGAGTGTCGAGTGCGTTTTAAGGGGTTGTTGCTGTGGGCCACCCTGGGCCTGCTGGGGGACTGTGCCAGCCCGAGCCCGACCGTGAAGCTGAACCAGCCTCCGGTGGATGTCACCTGGGAAGAGCTGCCCAGATACTGGGTGCTGGTGGGGGACATAGGCGTCTTCCGCCCGGTCGGAGGGCTGCCGGAGAAGAGGCCGGTCAAGGGGTATGTGAAGCTCCGCTATCTCATCGATTCCAATGGCAATCTGTTCAGCCCTGAAGTCCTGGCATCAGAGCCACCCGGCGTGCTGGATCTCATCGCCATCTCCGGGCTGGCGAAGATGCGCTACCGGGTATCCGAGCAGAATCCGCAAGCCATCCCGGCTCGGGTGGAAGCCAGATTCGAAGTGGAAGTGAAATGATAAACACCCCGGCCAGGCCGGGGTGTTGCGTCTCTGCGGTGCGCCATGGCGGCGCCAGGTTTACTGCTGCTTGCAGCCGTTGTAGACGCTCTGCCACTCCCCGTCCTTGTCGCGCATCTCGACAAAGCCCTCGTCGCCCTTGTTCCACCAGACGGCCTCGTGATCGTCGGTGTAGCGGGCGCCGGAGGCAGAAACGCTCTGCGGCAGGGTGTAATCCTTGCCGTCCGGCAGCGCCAGCTTGACGAAGTTCAGGCTCTGATCGGAGAGGGTGAAGTAGCGCACCTGTACCCGTTGGCCCTGCTCGCACAGATAGGTGACGGGGTCGCCGCCGGTCACGCTCAGGGTGTCGGCGCCGCGTTCGCAGCCGCTCAGCAGGGTCAGGGTCGTGATGCCCAGCAGCAGAAGGTTGGCGTGCTTCATGTTGATTCTCCATCGGTGTCATCCGGGCGTGATCCTAACAGCTTGCCCAAGGGGGGCAATGCCGCTCGACCCGGCTTGCGTCGATATGCGTCCATGGGCGTCAAAAGAAGCACCAATGAGTGCGGGCTCAATGCAGGCCTAGTCTGGCCTCGAAGGCGCGCAACAGCGCCTCGTAGGTGCCGTTGTTCTTGATCTTCTGCAGCCCCTCTTCGAAGCGACTGGCCATCTCCTCACCCCGGGGGTGGGCGCGGGAGAAGGCGAGCCAGAAACCGTCGGTGGAGATCTTGCCCACCTTGACCACCTTCCCGCTCAGCTGTTTCTGCTGGATCTTGAGGTAGCCCGGCATCTCGTTCATCAGGATGTAGTCGACCCGGCCGCGCACCAGCATCTCGATGATCTGGGTGTCTGACTTGGCCTGGAAGCGGGTGATCCTGGGGTTTTCCATGAAGTCGGTGGGGTAGGTGTAGCCGAGGGTGATGCCCACCGTCTTCTGTTCCAGCGAGGTGAGCTTGAGATCCCGGCGCGGTTCGCTGGCCAGGGCGAAGATGGCGAGATCCTCCTCGAACATGGGGGTCTCGTGCCAGAAGTACTGGTAACGGTTCTCCTCGGTAATGGTGGCATCGAAGCAGCCTAACACCTTGTCGCTGCGCGCCTCGTACATGCAGCGGGCGAAGGGGATGGTGCGAAACGCCACCTCGACCCCCTCGGCGGCAAAGGCTGCCTTCACCAGCTCGGGGGCCAGCCCCCGCGGCTGGCCGCACTGCTTGTCGAGAGAGCTGTAGGGCGCCCAGTCATCTTCCGCGGCGATCAGCACAGACTCGGCCCGGGCGCTTCCCACCATCAGCAGAAGACAGATAACCAGCCAGTGAATGTGGGTTGCGTGTGTCATGGTCTCTCTCCCGTTGCCAACTGCCCTAGCAAGCATAGTTGCTGGGGCTGGCCGCAGGCGCTGCCAGATACAGGGCAAAAAAACGCCCCGGTAGGCATAGCGGGGCGAAAGGCAGCACATCCTTGAGCTAACAACAGGGGGTCAATAACCGAACCGGGTGGCCTCGAAACGGTTAAGCAGTCGGTGGATGAGGTAACAGGCCAGCAGGGTGGCGACGATGGCAAACAGGATGCTGCTGACCCGGTAGAGGGCGCTGAACACCAGATCGTTGCCGGGCGTCAGGTACTGGCCAAACAGGATGCCGAGGGTGGTGAGGGCGCCGAAGCCGACTCCGGAACCGCTCGCCTCCTTCACATGGGCATGACTGAACAGCATGGCGCCGAGCCAGAGCAAGGGGGCGACCAGGATCAGCAGCCCGGACCAGTCGTAGAGCACCAGCTGGCCGACCAGGCCGAAGCTCACCCCGAGCAGGGTGCCCATGGCCCGCTTGCGGGCATAGCTCAGGGCACCGTCCCAGTGCATGGGGAATAGCACCAGCAGGGTGGTAGCCTGGGCCGACATGGAGTCCCGCAGATCGAAGAGCTGGAACACCATGAAGGAGAGGGTGGCGATGCTGGCGCCAAGCAGCGCCTCGTGCCGCATCCGATGCGGTGCCTTGGGAGAGGGGGCCGGCCCGGGGCGCTCCTCCACGTCGGGGATGAGCGCCGTCATCAGGTAGGCGATGAGCACCGACAGCACGCTGGCCCACAGGTTGCTGAAGATGAGGTCGTTGAGATCGGTCTGCGGGTAGCTGGCAAAGTGCAGCATGATGCTGAGACTCAGCACCCCGTTGGCACCGAACAGAAACAGGCTGCCCCGCGACATGGCGGCGAAACGGTAGAGAAACAGCAGGAAGGCGATGGGGATCATCAGGCCGGGGTGGCCGCCAAACAGCCCCCCCAGCAGCCCCACTTCCAGCCCGCAGACCACGGCGGCGGCGATCAGCTGGCGGGCGGCATGACCGTTCATCACCGGCACCATGCCCAGCAGCAGCACAGGTGTCACCGTGTAGAAGACGCCGTAGTTCCAGCCGAACAGCTTGCAGAGCAGAAAGCCGCTGGTGCTGCCAAAGGCGATGCGCAGGCATTGGCGCAGTTCATTGGCGGTGAGGGGTCTGTGCCACAGGTTCATTGCCGTCACCTCAGTAGATGTAGTGCAGCAGGCTGAGCAGGCGGATCTGGGCGCGGGCCAGCAGCCCGGTCAGGGCGTTGTCGGGCAGCAGCTGCACGGTGGCGCGGGCGCCGGCCGGCAGATGGGCGGGCAGCTGTTCCAGCGCCAGATGCAGGCGCAGACGCTGGGCGTCGCGCACCCAGCGATCCGACTCGGTGGGGCTGGCCAGCTGGCCGTTGGCATCGAACTGACCGGCGCTGACCCCGGCATCCAGGCTGGTGACCCGGGCGGGATAGAGGCGGCCCGGCTCGCCGTCAAAGGCGACCAGGGCCAGGCTGTCCTGATCAACGTGGCGCAGGCTCTTCTCGCGAAAATCGGCGATCACGTCCACCTGCTCGGAGACCAGCGCCAGCAGCGGGGCGCCCGCCGCGGCGAAGCTGCCCGGCTTGAGCTGCAGGTTGGTGATGATGCCGTCCTGGCTGGCGTGGACCCGGCTGTAGGCGAGGTTGAGCTCGGCCTGGGCGAGGCGGTTGCGAGCCTGGCGCAGCAGCAGGTTGTCGTCGCCGGGCAGGCCGCGGTTGACCCTGGCCTGGGTCATGCGCGCCTTGCTGGCCAGCAGGTTGGCCTGGGCGGTGCGAAACGCGCTGTCGGCATCATCCTTCTGCTGCTCGGAGACCATGTGGCGGCGATAGAGGGCGTCGATGCGCTCCGCTTCCCGCAGCTTGAGGGCGGCCTGGGTCTGCAACGAGCTGAAATCGGCGCTGGCGGCGTTGAGGGTGGCATCAAGCTGGCGATTCTGCTGCTCGGCCTGGGCCAGGGCGAGGCGAGCCTGCTCTACCGCCAGCTCGAAGGGGGCCGGGTCGAGGGCAAACAGCAGGTCGCCCTGTTTGACGTGCTGGTTGTTGGCGACGGCCACTTCCATCACCTTGCCGCTGACCTGGGGTGCCATCTTGGTGACGACGCGGGTTGCCATGGCTTGCGGGGTGAGCGGCATCTTGAGGTCGGCCAGCAGGAAATAGGCAAAGACCAGCACGAAAGCGCCCATGGCCCATTTGATCCAGCGTTGGAATTGTTGATCCGGGGTCATCTCATTCTCTCTCTTCACTCTGCGCACCTATCTTGCCGAGGGCATTGGCACAGATGCGGTGCACGATATCTTCAAACTGTTCCAGCTCCCGCTGGCTGATGCCGGCGAGCAGCTCCCGGCGTATCTCCATGATGCGATCTTCAATCTGGTCGAGCAGCGCCTTGCCGGCCGGGGTCAGGGTGACGATGCGGGCCCGCTTGTCCTGGCTGCAGCAGTGGCGTTCCACCAGCCCCTGCTCTTCCAGCTGGCCCAGGGTGCGCATCAGGGAGGGAAGTTCGATCTCCAGCGCCTCGGCCAGGGTCTTCTGGCTGAGGTGGCCGCCGAGCCGGCTCAGCTTCCACAGCGCCGTCCAGCGGGGATGAGTCAGGCCGAGGGGGGCCAGCTCGAGATCGGCCACGGTGCGCCACAACCGATGCAGCCGGCCGACCCGCTCGGCGAGGGAGAGCTCGCGCAGCATTTCCAGGTCCTTCATCATGGGGGTGTCTCCTTTTACTTAGCTTGCTAAGCATTGTGATTGTTTAGCAGGCTAAGTAAATAGTGTGATCACGATCTTGTTTATGAAATTTGGAGGTAGGTCTCTCGTGGAGCTCAAGCTGCATGGGTGAAAGGGGTGAGCCGGGCTCTGTGGCCCCTTTGAGTGAATCAGAAGGCTGGATATGGTCGGCAGGGCCCGGCGAAATAAAGAGAGTCGTTTATTGGGATGGCATGAAAATAGTCACAGCGTTTTATGTGCACCTT
>NZ_NEVB01000007.1:0-16765 GCF_002259925.1 Aeromonas sp. A35_P
CTAGCAGGCTGAGTTTGCGACGTGCTACTTTCTCGTTGGTGGTCATACGGTGACTCCAGATAACACGGTAGGGGTACCGTTTTGTTATCCGGTTTGAAGCCGTATGACCACTCCCTTTTGTGGGCAACTGTCAGGTGAATACCATCTCCATACATCCTGCTGCCTTCTTTTTCTACAAAACCGGCGCTCCCTCCCCCGCCTGCTGGCAGGCCCCGTCGATGAAGGCTTGCGCCTTGGGGTTCTGGCAATTGGGCAGAGTAGCGATGTAGTAACGCTGGGCACAGCGCACCGCCATGTCCGGGAAGGGGGCCACCAGCTCGCGCCGCGCCAGTCGCTGGCTCACCAGGTTCTGCCGTCCCATGGCGATCCCTGCGTGGTTCATGGCGGCGATGATGGCGAGATCGGAGCGATCAAACCCCATGCTGGCCCTGCATGCCGAAAGCGACACGCCTGACTGCTCGGCCCAGCCGGACCACTCATCATCGTTGGAATCCTGGCTCCAGGCTTGCCGATCGTGCAGCAGGCGGCAGTGTGCCAGGTTGGCCGGGTTGCCGAGCAGGCCGTGCTGCTCGGCATACTCCGGGCTGCACACCGGCACCATGTACTCGTCCATCAGCGGATGGATGGCTAGCCGCGCAGGCGTCTTGTCATCGAAGCAGAGGGCGAGATCGATGCCGTAGCCATGCAGATTGATGTTCTCGTTGCCGGTCATGATGTTGAGCTCGATCTGGGGATGCAGACGGGCAAAATCCGCCAGCCGTGGCACCAGCCAGCACTGGGCGATGGAGGGACGTGAGAAGACGGTCAGGGGGCCCGACAGCTCCTGATGCCGGATCTCCAGGATCTCCTGGTTGATGAACTCCAGCGATGAGGTGAGCGCCCAGAACACCCGCTGCCCGTCCGCCGTCAACGCCACCTTGCGGTGAAAACGCTGGAACAGCTTGAAGCCGAGATCCTCCTCCAGCGCGCTTATCCTGTGGCTCACCGCACTCGGGCTGAGCGCCAGCTCGTCGGCCGCCAGCGCAAAGGAGCCGTGTCTGGCTGCTGCCTCGAAGGTGTGCAGCCTCGCCAGTTGGTAGCCGTTGAGCAGCTTGTTTCCTGCGATGCGGCTTCTCGCCACCTGGTGATCCTGCTGGTACATGACGCCCCCGTTGCCCCCTTCAACACATGCGCCGATGATACCGAAAAAGCGGCCCGCTGCATCAGCTCATATCACCCAATATCGCTCTCAGGCCAACATTGTGATGAATGTGACGCCCTTGCATCAATCCAGCTCATCCAAGACGCTCATTTCATCATTTGTCACGGCCACCTCGTTGGCATTGAATAACGCCAAGCTTATTCCCATGCCGGGGTGCACCGCGGCTATCACAACCTTGAGACGGTATCGGCCGTGACTGGCCGGCGCGACCGTATTCCATGACGAGACCAAGCACACCATGAAGCACATCGACGTATCACAACTCACCCAGCAGTTTCCGCTGCTGCACGCCCTGATCGCGCTGGAACCGGTCAGCTGGTTCAACCCCAAGGCCACCCCCCTGCTGGAAGGTCTGCCCTATGTGGGGCTGGATGGCCGCGATGTGGCGGATGCCTCCGCCCGCCTGGCCCGCTTCGCCCCCTACCTGTGTGAAGCCTTCCCCGAGACCCGCGCCAGCAAGGGCATTCTCGAATCCGACATCGCCGCCATCCCGGCCATGCAGCGCGCCCTGAATGCCCGTTATGGGGTCGAGGTGAACGGCCGGCTGCTGCTCAAAAAAGACAGCCATCTGCCCATCTCGGGTTCCATCAAGGCGCGCGGCGGCATCTACGAGGTGCTGGCCCATGCCGAGCAGCTGGCCATCAAGGCCGGTCTGCTCTGCGAAGAGGACGACTATCGCAAGCTGTTCACGGACGAGTTCCGCCACTTCTTCAGCCAGTACAGCATCGCGGTGGGCTCCACCGGCAACCTTGGCATGTCCATCGGCATCATGAGCGCCCGCCTCGGCTTTCGCGTCACCGTCCATATGTCCGCCGATGCGCGAGAGTGGAAGAAGCGCAAGTTGCGCGAACATGGCGCCATCGTGGTGGAATACGCCGAGGATTACGGGGTGGCGGTGGAGCAGGGCCGCAAGGAGGCCGAACGCGGCCCCAACTGTTTCTTTATCGACGACGAGAACTCCCGCACCCTGTTTCTCGGCTACGCGGTGGCCGGTGAACGGGTGAAAAAACAGTTCGACGAGATGGGCATCAAGGTGGATGCCGACCATCCGCTGTTTGTCTACCTGCCCTGCGGTGTCGGCGGCGGCCCCGGCGGGGTGGCCTTTGGCCTCAAGCTCACATTTGGGGACAACGTTCACTGCCTGTTTGCCGAACCGACCCACTCCCCTTGCATGCTGCTCGGGGTGCACACCGGCTTGCACGATGCCATTGCGGTGCAGGATCTGGGCATCGACAACCTCACCGCTGCCGATGGCCTCGCGGTGGGGCGCGCTTCCGGCTTTGTCGGCCGCGCTATGGAGCGGCTGCTGGCAGGCTTCTACACCCTGAGCGATCAGGAGATGTACGACCTGCTCGGACTCTTGGCCCGCGAAGAGCAGATCAGGCTGGAGCCTTCTGCCCTGGCCGGCATGGCAGGCCCATGGCGCGTCGCGGCCGACCTTGAGTGGCAAACTGGCCAGGGGCTGGATGCAGCCAAAATGGCCAGCGCCACCCACCTGGTGTGGGCCACCGGCGGCGGCATGGTGCCCGCCGAGGAGATGGAAAAGTACCTGGCCAACGCCCGCCTCTGATCTTTTTTTCAGCCATAAAACCAGCCAGACTGGCGGGTTTTTCTCGTGTGAGATCAGCAAGATGGCGTGCATGCTTAGGTGTATCAAATGTAGACGGCCAGACAGCTGGACACCCTGAATTGCTGACAATCCCCCCAGGCTGGTTATTTTGTGATACGATAGTGACCGTTTTTTGACATCTGCACCCACGTTGGCGCCCTGTTCGGGCGAGATCGCGACCCAATCCGTCGATCACAACCATCACGGGCATGCAGAAAAACCGTGGCCTGATGGCCCCGTCCGGCACAAAGCCTGACGGCGGTCAGCAAGACACACGAGATAAGGAGATCGGGCAATGAAACAATATCAAAGCTGGCTGGGACAATATCTGATGAGTCGCCGCGATGGGGACCACGCCATGGCATCCGAACTCGCCAGCTCCATCTGCGAGTTCTGGCAAACCCAGGGGGATGAGGCCGAGCAGGACAAATGGCAACAGATCTACCAGCACCATCTGGAACGAACCACCTAATCATCCGAATCCTTGCCTTGCAGCCCCAAACTGCAAGGCTCTCTTTTATCCAGCCCCTTCCTCCCCTCGCCTCCTTTGTTTTCTCACCATGACAGCGCGGATCTGCCTGCCTGCTTCATATCGTTGCCCACGTCGTTTCAACAGGTTACCGCGCAAGGCCGCCTGCCATGCGCAATTAGGCGTCACATCGACCCGTGCGCGCCTTGCCCCTGCCCCTCCCCTTTGTTAGAGTCGCGCGCCGCGCGGCCACCGCGCCCATAACGACAACGCGCGCCCAGAGCGCCAGCAACGAGCGAGAACAATCCATGCGTGAGCGCATCAGACAAGAGTGGTTTGGCAACGTCAGGGGGGATCTGCTGTCAGGCACGGTCGTGGCCCTGGCCCTGGCCCTGATCCCGGAGGCCATCGCCTTCTCCATCATCGCCGGCGTCGATCCCAAGGTGGGGCTCTACGCCTCCTTCTGCATCGCCGTCATCATCGCCTTCACCGGCGGTCGCCCGGCCATGATCTCCGCCGCCACCGGCGCCATGGCCCTGCTGATGGTGACCCTGGTGCGCGAACACGGCCTGCAATACCTGATGGCCGCCACCCTGCTCACCGGCCTGCTGCAGATCCTGGCCGGCTACCTGCGCCTCGGCGCCCTGATGCGCTTCGTCTCGCGCTCGGTGGTGACCGGCTTTGTCAACGCCCTGGCCATCCTCATCTTCATGGCCCAGTTGCCGGAGCTGACCAACGTCAGCTGGCAGGTCTACGCCATGACCGCAGCGGGGCTTGGCATCATCTACCTGTTCCCGCGCCTGCCGCGCATCGGCACTTTGCTCCCCTCGCCGCTGCTGTGCATCGTGCTGCTCACCGCGGTGAGCGCCGGCCTCGGCCTCGAGGTGCGCACGGTCGGCGACATGGGCGCCCTGCCGGACACTCTGCCGGTCTTCATGTGGCCCGAGGTGCCCCTCAATCTCGAGACCCTGGCCATCATCTTCCCCTACTCCGCCGCCCTGGCCGTGGTGGGACTGCTCGAATCCCTGATGACCGCCGCCATCGTCGACGAGATGACCGGCACCCGCAGCGATCGCCACCGCGAATGCAAGGGCCAGGGGCTGGCCAACATCGCCGCCGGCCTGATGGGCGGCATGGCGGGCTGCGCCATGATCGGCCAGTCGGTCATCAACGTGAAATCCGGTGGCCGCGGCCGCCTCTCCACCTTGGTGGCGGGGGCCCTGCTCATCGTCATGGTGGTATTCCTGGACGAGTGGATCCGCCAGATCCCCATGGCGGCCCTGGTGGCGGTGATGATCATGGTATCCATCGGCACCTTCTCCTGGGGCTCAGTGCTGCGCATGCACAAGACGCCCCTGGCCACCAACCTGGTGATGCTGAGCACGGTGGCCGTGGTGGTGGTGACCCACAACCTGGCCCTCGGGGTGCTGACCGGGGTGCTGCTGGCCTGCCTCTTCTTCGCCCACAAGGTGGCGCGTACCCTGCTGGTGCACAGCGACAGCGAGCGCCACGGCGCCACCCGCACCTACCGGGTGCACGGCCAGGTCTTCTTCGCCAGCACAGAGCAGTTCTGTGCCGGCTTTGACACCGGCGAATCCCTCGAGCGGGTGGTGATCGATTTAAGTGACGCCCACTTCTGGGATCTCAGCGCCGCCGAGGCCCTGACCACGGTGCGCCGCCGCTTCGAGGCTGCCGGCACCGAGGTGCAGCTGACGGGGGTGAGCGACGCCAGTGCCGCCCTGCTCGGCCGCTTCGCCCCGGCGACCTGACTGAACGCCGCTTTTGGCGCCTAGCGCCCATAAAAAAGGCCAGCCCCCTGGCGCTGGCCTTTTGCATCTTCACAGACTTACATCTGGTCGACCATGTCCTGGGCGAACTGGGAACAGGAGCGCAGGGTGGCGCCTTCCATCAGACGCTCGAAGTCATAGGTGACGGTCTTGTTGCGGATCGCCGCTTCCATCCCCTTGATGATGAGGTCGGCCGCCTCAACCCAGCCCATGTGGCGCAGCATCATCTCGGCGGAGAGGATGAGGGAGCCCGGGTTGACCTTGTCCTGACCGGCGTACTTCGGCGCGGTGCCGTGGGTCGCTTCGAACAGGGCCACGCCGTCGCCGATGTTGGCGCCCGGGGCGATGCCGATGCCGCCCACCTGGGCCGCCAGCGCGTCGGAGATGTAGTCGCCGTTCAAGTTCATGCAGGCGATGACGTCATACTCGGCCGGGCGCAGCAGGATCTGTTGCAGGAAGGCGTCGGCAATGACGTCCTTGACGACGATGGTCTTGCCGGTTTTCGGGTTCTTGAAGGAGCACCAAGGGCCGCCGTCGATGAGCTGGGCATCGTACTCTTTCTGGGCCAGGGCGTAGCCCCAATCCTTGAAGGCACCTTCGGTGAACTTCATGATGTTGCCCTTGTGCACCAGGGTCACGGAGTCGCGCTCGTTGTCGATGGCATACTCGATGGCGGCACGCACCAGACGCTCGGTACCGGCCTTGGACATGGGCTTGATGCCGATGCCGCAGGTCTCGGGGAAGCGAATTTTCTTCACGCCCATCTCGTTTTGCAGGAAGGAAATCACCTTCTTGGCTTCGTCGCTGTCGGCTTTCCACTCGATGCCGGCGTAGATGTCTTCGGCGTTCTCGCGGAAGATCACCATGTCGGTCAGATCAGGACGCTTGACCGGGCTCGGGGTGCCCTCGTAGTAACGGACCGGACGCAGGCAGATGTAGAGATCCAGCTCCTGGCGCAGGGCCACGTTGAGGGAGCGAATACCGCCGCCGACCGGGGTGGTCAGCGGGCCCTTGATGGCCACGCAGTATTCACGAATGAAATCCAGGGTTTCGGCCGGCAGCCAGGCACCTTCGCCATAGACATGAGTCGATTTCTCGCCGGTGTAGATCTCCATCCAGGCGATCTTGCGCTCGCCTTTGTAGGCTTTCTCGACCGCGGCATTCACCACATTCAACATGGCCGGGGTCACGTCCACACCGATGCCATCCCCTTCGATAAACGGAATGATCGGATGGTTGGGAACCTGCAGCTTGCCGTTGGCATCGACTGTGATTTTCTGGCCCTGGGTCGGGATAACTACTTTGCTTTCCATCGGCATCTCCTAACTTCCGTTTGTTATCAATCTGTAAGTTGCGCGCGGCCATCTTAAGCCCATCCATTTGCAGAATCAAATGGCGAGCACGCATGTCAGACCATAGTCGCGCACTGGATCACAATGCGTCCCTTCTGCCTGCTCCGGATCCGAAGCAGCCCCACCGGCGCCTGACTCGGACAGGCTCTCGCAGCATCCCTGCTTATCCCGCCAGCCCCTCGGCCTGCCCCTGCGGCTGGCTAAGTGCCCGGTACTGGGAGGGGGTCAAGCCGGTCTTTTGCTTGAACACCCGGCAAAAATAGTTCACATCGCTGTAACCACAGCGGCTGGCCACCTCTTCGAGGCGAAAGCGGTATTTCTTGAGCATGAACTTGGCCCGATCGATGCGTACCCAGCTGATGTAATCGGCCAGGCGCATGTGCCCCTGCTCGCGAAACAGGTGCGACAAATGGCTGGCCGAGACGTTGAAGCGATGGGCGATCGAATCCCGGCTGATGGGGCGGTGAAAGTTCTCCTGGATATAGATGCAGATCCCGTGAAACAGCTCGGCCCCCCGCGGCCGCTCGAAGGTGGATTCGGCCAGCAGCTGGCGCACGCTGGTGAGCAGCGCCTGCAGCAGGTGATTGTCGGTGGGGGAGCGAGCGGGATCCTCGGTCAGCACGTTGAGCGCCGCCAGTATGTGTTCGTTCACATGGCCGGCCCGGGCCATGATGCTGTGCTTTTGCACGTCAAAGAAATCGGGGTCTTCCCGCCGCTTGCTCACCAGACTGAAGCCGAGCTGACGCTTGCCGAACAGCAGGCTCAGCACCGAGCAGTCGGTGGTCCAGAGTGGCTTGTTCCAGCCGTTGGGGGGGATATAGAGCGCCTGCCCCGGGGCGATGCAGATCTCCTGGCAGCCCTGCTCCCTGTCCCAGATCTGGTTGCGATACTCGCCACTGAACACCAGCTCGAGGCGGGGAAAGTTGACCTGATAGCTGAAACCGGGCGGCACCCCCTGATCTTGGGCAAACCAGATCTGGTCGAAGGGGGCCTGCTCGTGGAGGGCGCCATCGAGCAACTGGCTGAAGACAAGAGACATGCTGATCCTGATCAAGAGAGAGGCAAGCGGTTGCGGCGTGCGCGACCGCCCATGTTATAGTCCGGTCCACGGCAGCAATGCCACCCTTTTCTGCACCCGATTCTCTGCACACCCAATGAGGCATCCCATATGAGCAGTCGCGATCTGCCCTCTTTTTTGTCAATGCAAAATCCGATTCAAGGCTACGACTGGGGCAGCCATGACGCCCTCACCACCCTGTTCGGCATCCCCAATCCGGCGGGCAAACCCCAGGCCGAGCTGTGGATGGGTGCCCACCCCAATGGCTGCTCCGAGGTAGTGCTGGCCGGGCAGGCGCAAAAGCTCTCGACCCTGATAGCGCGCGCCCCCGCCGCCGTGCTGGGGGACGCCACCCAGGCCCGCTTCGGCAGCCTGCCGTTCCTGTTCAAGGTGCTGTGCGCCGAGAAGGCCCTCTCCATTCAGGTGCACCCGAGCAAGGCGCAGGCCGAAGCGGGATTTGCCAAGGAAGAGGCCGCCGGCATCTCGCCCAAGGCCGCCAATCGCAACTACAAGGATCCCAACCACAAACCCGAGCTGGTGTTTGCCCTCACCCCCTATCAGGCGATGAACGGCTTTCGCGCCATCCCGGCCATCCTGGCGCTGTTCGAGCGGGTCAAACTGCCCGCCCTTGCCGAGCTGATCGCCGCCCTCGCCGCCAGCCAGAACGAAGCGGGCCTGCAGCACTTCTTCCACCAGTTGCTGGTGCTGGAAGGGGCGCGCAAGGAGGAGGCGCTGGCGGGCCTGCTGGCCTTTGCCGCCAAGCATCAGGATGAAGAGACCTTTGCGCTGATCACCAGTCTGGCTGCCCAGTATCCGGGGGATGTGGGGCTCTTCTCGCCGCTCTTGCTCAACGTGGTGACCCTGCAGCCCGGTCAGGCGATGTATCTGGACGCCTGCACCCCGCACGCCTATGTGCGCGGCACTGGCCTCGAGATCATGGCCAACTCCGACAACGTGCTGCGCGCCGGGCTCACCCCCAAGTACATAGACGTGGCCGAGCTGTTGGCCTGCACCCGCTGCCTGCCCAAGCCGGACGACCAGATCCTGCTTGCCCCCAGCATGGAGGGGGCGGTGCAGCACTTCGAGGTGCCGGTGCCGGACTTCACCTTCAGCGTCTACCCGGCGGGCGAGCACCAGCTCACCACCACCAGCGCCGAGATCCTGTTTGCCATCGACGAGGCCGTGATCCTCAAGCGCGGTGACGACACCCTGCGCCTCGAGAAGGGTCAGTCCGCCTTCATCCCGGCCGCCACCGGCCGCTACCAGCTGCTGGCCGAGGGCCGGGTCGCCCGCGCCGGCAACCGCAGCTAAGCCGGTTCAAGTCGCCCCATGACAACAAGGGCCATCCAGGATGGCCCTTGTTGTTGGCAGTGACCGCCGCTGTCCACTCCCGCCTTTGCCGACTAAATTCTTGATGTGTGGCATAAAATCATCAGATCCTGCTGTCAGCGTCTCTCTGGTTGGCTATCATGCCCGTCTGGCTATCACACGCCTTGATACCCGCCGGAGCAGCACTGCCAGCCGGCCCCAGTTCAGGAAGAACATCATGAAAGGCTACTGTGGACTATCCGTTTTACTGCTGGCGCTGCTGGGCAGCCCGGTGCACGCCGCCTGCGACAAGGGGGTGGCACTCAGGCTGGCCAAGGCGTTCTGGAGCGAGCACAAGGATTTCTATTACGCCGATCCGGCGCCGCTCAAGGCGCTGCTCACCCCCGACTTCTTCGCCGTGCTGAGCAGCGAGGCCGAGTGCAACGCCGACGGCGAGGTGTGTGCCATCGATGCCGACCCCTGGATCAACGCCCAGGATGGCGAGGTGAGCGAGCCCGTCAGCTTCACCCTGGCCAAGGAGCAAGAGCAAGGGGTAACGGTCAGGATGCACTATCTGTTTGCCCTCTCCGACACCCAGAAAGAGCCGCAGACCGTCAGCCTCCACTTTCAGAAGAGCGGCGACAACCGCTGCTACCTGATGGATGACTTCATCCCCCCCGGCGATGGCTCCCTCAAACAGCGCCTGCGCCAGTGGCAGAACCACAACGCCATCGAGCCCCAATAAAAAACCCCCGCCATACAGGCGGGGGTTTTGCATTCAGCCGGGCCGCTCGCGCATCAGCGCCGGGCCCTTAGCGAGGTCACTCCTCTACCGCCTCCGACTGAGGCTCTTCAGCGCGGATCTGCTGCAGCTCTTCGACCCTGGCCTGCCATTTGTCATGGGCCTGTTTGAGCTCCTGTTGCTTGAACTCTTCGCGCATGGTGTCGATATTTTGGGCCAAATTTTCCATCAGGATGTCTCCTTACATCTGGGTGAACATGACAAGTAAAACGGGTTGACGGCACACTCCGCATCAAGGGCGTTGGCCTGTCGGTTCATCAAGTTTGACTTCCGGTTTGCCAAAACTGTCCAACTAAATAAACGATTGGATATGCACAAAGCAATCTAAAAAATGATTAAACGTCTCTCGTAAAACCGTCTAAAGGAGCTCAACAGGCCCGCTTTACGCTCCTGCGTAAGAGACATAAACCATTAAATATCAATTGCTTAAAAAGATATCATGGCGAGTACATACGCCCTTTTCAGGCCGCCAATTATGCACTGATTTTTCACGCCCCGTGTTTGCGCCCCTTGCAACCCCGCCACCATAAGCGCCGCCCAGAGCCAGGCAGCCGCTTTTGCCGAGCGGCTCACAGTTTTCCCGCTCGCTAGAGCACACAAATCTCCATCCTTCAGCCCATGAAGAGCAGGCCATCCAACCGCCGACTGGTGATGAATTGCCCCCACACTAAGAATAATCACCTGTTTTTAAAGCTGTTTTTGTCAATCCACAGCGACCGTCTTCAACCGGACAAAATGCGAGCAGGCTCACAGGTGAGCGCCATCGACACAAAAATCCAGTAAAGGGCACATATGTCCGATTTCGGCCGAGACACTTGGGAGAAACAATAGCCAGGTCAACCCGTTGCACCACAGTTTCAACAGGACCAGTTCCATTCGGACGGCACCAGCCAGGAGAAAACCATGCTCACCACCCTGATAGATGAAGGATTGATCTGCCTCGATCTTGCGGCCCGCGACAAGCAGGCGCTGTTTGTCGAGCTGGCCGAGAGGCTCAAGGCCAGCGGCAAGATAGCCAGTCAGGATCAGTTTGTCCGCGACCTCTGGGCGCGAGAAGCGCTCGACAACACCGGCTTCGAGCAGGGGGTTGCCCTGCCCCACGCCAAGAGCGAGGCAGTGCGAGAGCCCGCCATCGTGGTCGGCATCAGCCGCCAGGGCATCGACTACGGCGCCGAGGATGGCGAGCCCTCCAAGCTGTTCTTCATGATTGCCTCCCCGGCGGGCGGCGCCAACCACCATATCGAGGTGCTGGCCGAGCTCTCCACCAAGCTGCTGGAACCCGGTTTCATCGCCAGCATGCAGGCGGCCACCAGCCGCGCCGAGGTACTCGCCTTGCTGGCCGCACCAGGGCCGTCCTCAGCCCCTGCCGCCCCTAGGGCGCAACCTGCCCAGCCGGCGGAGCCGCAGGAGCGCGGCATCAAGGCCCAGCTCAACACCCTCAAACAACACCTGCTGTTCGGCACCTCCCACATGATCCCTTTCATCGTCGCGGGGGGCGTGCTGCTGTCGTTGTCGGTGATGATCAGCGGCAAGGGCGCCGTGCCCGAGGCGGGCGTGCTCAAGGACATGGCCGACATGGGGATTGCCGGGCTCACTCTGTTTACCGCCGTGCTGGGCGGCTACATCGCCTACTCCATGGCGGACAAACCGGGCCTGGCCCCCGGCATGATCAGCTCCTGGATTGCCGTGCAGCAGTTTCATACCGGTTTTCTCGGCGCCATCCTGGTGGGCTTTATCGCCGGCCTCATCGTCAACCAGCTCAAACGCATCAAGCTGCCGGACTCCATGAGTTCGCTCGGCTCCATCTTCATCTATCCGCTGATCGGCACCTTCCTGGTGTGCGGCATCGTCATGTGGGTCATCGGCGCCCCCATCGCCGCCATGATGGAGGGGATGAACCACTGGCTCTCCGGCATGGCGGGCTCGGGCAAGGTGATGCTGGGGGCCATCCTCGGTGGCATGACCGCCTTTGACATGGGCGGCCCCATCAACAAGGTAGCTACCCTGTTCGCCCAGACCCAGGTCAACACCCAGCCCTGGCTGATGGGCGGCGTCGGCATCGCCATCTGCGTGCCGCCCCTCGGCATGGCGCTGGCCACCCTGCTCTCGCCCAAGCGCTACAAGAAAGAGGAGCGTGAAGCGGGTAAAGCGGCCGCCATCATGGGCATGATCGGCATCAGCGAGGGGGCCATTCCGTTTGCCGCCGCCGATCCGGTGCGCGTCATCCCGGCCATCGTCGCAGGCGGCATCGTCGGCAACATCACCGGTTTCATGATGCACAGCATCAACCACGCCCCCTGGGGCGGCTGGATCGTGCTGCCGGTGGTGGAGGGCAAGATGGGCTATATCTTCGGCACCCTGCTCGGCGCCCTCACCACGGCCCTTATCGTCAATCTGCTGAAAAAGCCGGTCAGCGACACCGAAGAGAACAACGAGCGCCAGGAGGAGTACCAGATCATCGAGGCGGAAGGGGAAGCCGAAGTGCTGGCCATCACCGCCTGCCCCTCCGGCGTGGCCCACACCTTCCTAGCCGCCAAGAGCCTGCAAAAAGCGGCCGCCAAGGCCGGCATCAAGCTCAAAGTGGAAACCCAGGGTGCCAACGGCATCATCAACCGCATCAGCGCCAAAGACGTGGCCAACGCCCGCTACGTCATCCTGGCCCACGACGTAGCCATCAAGAACAGGGAGCGCTTCAATAATATCGAGGTCATCGACGTCAAGACCCGGGAGGCCATCCACAACCCGGAAGGGCTGCTGGCCCGCACCCGGCCGGGGCGCCAGGTGGCCTGACAACGGCACTTGAGAGTACCAACGACAGAAGGGGCCAAGGGCCCCTTCTTTTATCCCGGCATCAGGCAGCAAGCCCTTCGTCAGCCGCCCGAACGGGGATGGCGACCTCACCCACAGGATCGATAAGATAGGAGCCATATTGTGCCTTCGCCTGCCAGCCGGCCTGACGACCACATATGGACGGAGCCTTGCACAGATGGATCTGACGGATGTACGGCTCACCCTGCCCGAGTGCCTCGCCCGCCATCCCGAATAAACGCCAGTTGCTGTGCCTGCTGTTCGCACAAGGTTCGGTTTCGAAGCCGCGCTATTCTCTGACAGATTCATATATCAACTAGATGAGTGAAGGGACGCCCAGTGAGTAATCGAACAGCCGCTGCCCGTTGGCGCTGGCTTCGCCAACATATAAAAACATTGCGCAATTCTGAGCTGGAACCCGAAGAAAAGGGGACAACCTGGCGCTTTGCGGGATTAGTCGTGGCGGCCATTCCTGCCCTGACAGCAGCAACCTATCTCCTGGGGATGGCCTATCACTATGGCTATACCTTGGCGTTTAACCTCGACTATGCCGAATTTTCTCCACCGGCGGATTATCTGCTGGCCCTTAGCCTTCTCACGACTCTCAATATGCTTAAGCCCTGGATGTGGCCTGTATTGGGTAGCATGCTCACGATTTTTTCAGTGGCGATCACCCTACTCATCTGCGCTCGCTGGCGAATTCATCTCACATGGCTGTGGCAAAGCTCAATGTTCTATCGTTGGCTGATCAAAAGAGCGAAAAAGATTGGGCGCTACCCAGCCCCCTCTCTTTTCAGAGCATTTGTTTGGATGGGGAATAGCTATGACAAATTTGCCTTCTTGTTGTTATCCGTATTGATCCCCGTCATGGGTGCGCTCTGGTTCTTTGTGAAAGGTGTCGAAGAGGCACAAACACAGATCTCCCGCCTCGAACAAGACAAGTGGCCGCAGACAGAGGCCCATAGTCAGTCTCCCCTGCTGGGGAATGAGCCTCATATTCGCATCGCCTGCAACACTTCCCACTGCGCCTATCGCCTCAAGGGGGGTGATACCCTGATCCTGCGCTTTGATCAGATAGAAGAGACCCGCTATCGGCCTGACAAGGCCGCCTCGAAATAGCAACCGCCGCCCGAGGGCGGCGGTGCTCTATCTGGCCAGCAGCTCTTGCAGTGCGCTGATCAGGGCATCGATGCCTTTATCTACCTTTGAGCGAGGGCAGCCGACATTGAGGCGAAGATAACCGTTGCCTTCGGGGCCATAGGTGTCGCCGCGCATGATGGCGACCCGGTATTTCTCCACCAGCAAGGTTTGCAGCGCATCCATCCGCTCGGTGGAGTCGATGCCAAGGCCGCTCAAGTCAATCCAGGCGAGATAGGTCCCCTCGGGCACCCGATAGTCGATGGCGGGGAAGGCAGCGTTGAGCCGCGCCGCCACCTGGGTCAGGTTGCCGTGCAGATAGGCTTTCAAGGCATCAAGCCACTCATCCCCCTCCCGATAGGCGCTGATATGAGCCAGTACCCCGAGAATGGGCGGTGATGAGAGGCCATGGGCCGCCTTGAGCCGCTGTAGATAGCCGGCCCGAGCATCCGCATTGGCGATAAAGGCGTAGGCGCCGCCAAGGGCCGGAATATTGAAAGATTTCGAACCCGAGCTCACCAGTGCCCAGTTGTCATCCTGCGCCACCTCGCTCCACGGCAGGTAAGGGGCAAAGCTCATATCCATATGGATGTCGTCCGAGATGACCCTGACCCCGTGGCGCTGGCAGATAGCGGCCATCCGGCCCAGTTCGTCCCGCGTCCAGACCCGGCCGGTGGGGTTGTGGGGGCTGCACAGCAGCAGGACGCGACAATCGGGGCGGGCCGCCTGTTGCTCGAAACAGGTCCAGTCGATGTGATAGCTCCCCTCCCCCTTTATCAGCGGGCAAGAGAGCAACACACGATCGTTGGCAGCCAGCATATTGCCGAAGGCGTCGTAGGCGGGGGTATGCACCAGCACGCCTTCGCCGGGCGCCGACCAGAGGCTCACCAGCTGGGCGATGATGTAGATGACCGAGGGGCCGTAAACCAGCGTCTCGGGGTCGAGCTGCGCCCCGTAGCGGCGGGCAAACCAGTCGCTCACCGCCCCCTTGAAGTCGTCGTGATTCCAGCGACTGTAGCCAAAGACCCCGTGCTCCAGGCGCCTGGCCAGGGTCTGGCGAATGCAGGGGGCAGTCTCGACATCCATATCGGAGATAGTAAAGGGGAGCAGGTCGGCGTGGCCAAAGCGGTCGGCCACATAGTCCCACTGGGTGCAGTAGGTGCCGTGGCGATCGACCAGGCGGTCAAAATCAAAGGATTCGGTAGTGGGCATCTCTTTCTCACCAGCAAAAACAGCAATGAACAAGGGGGCATGGCGCCCCCCCAACGCAGGGTAACAGAGGGCCGACTCAGGCCCCCATCAGGCTCTGCAGCTGGTTTTTCACCAGATGGACCTGGGGCCCGATCACCACCTGCAGGTTGTGCTCGTCGAGCTTGATCACCCCGATGGCGCCATTCGCCTTCAATACCTTGTCATCGACCTGGCTCATGTCCTGCACCGACATCCGCAGGCGGGTGATGCAGTTGTCCAGCGCCAGAATGTTGCCGGCGCCGCCCAGCGCATTGAGGATGATTTCGCCGTTGTAGCCGCTGTTGCCTGCCTTCTTGCCCGCGGGTTGAGCCGCCTCGCTGGTCTCGATTTCCCGGCCAGGCGTTTTCAGGTTGAAGCGCACGATGGCGAAGCGAAACACGCTGTAATAGATGGCAAACCAGATCCCCGCCACCACGGGCACCAAGTACCACTTGGTGGCGGTACCCTGCAGCACGCCGAACACCAGAAAATCGATGAGGTTGCCGTCGGTGTTGCCGATGGTGACGCCAAGCAACCCCATGGTCATAAAGCCCAGACCCGTCAGGATGGCGTGAATGACGTAGAGCACGGGCGCCACGAACAGGAACAGGAACTCCAGCGGCTCGGTAATGCCGCCGATGACGCAGGCCACCACGCCGGAGACCAGCAGCGCCTTGATCTTGCCGCGATTCTCCGGGCGGGCGCAGTGATACATGGCGAGCGCCGCCCCCGGCAGGCCGCCGAGGAAGGCCGGCATCTTGCCCTGTGAGAGGAAGGAGGTGGCCGACACAGAGAACTGGGTAGTGTCGGCGCAAGAGAGCTCGGCGTAGAAGATGTTGAGGGCGCCGCTCACCTCGTTGCCGCACACCAGCGATGTGCCGCCCGCCTCGGTAAAGCGAATGAGCGCCACCAGGATGTGGTGCAGGCCGAGCGGCAGCAGCAGCCGTTCACCGGTACCGAACAGGAAGGGGCCGAAGGGACCGGCGTGGGAGATAAGCGCCCCGATGCCGTTGATGCCGGCGGCAAACCAGGGCCAGACCAGGGGCACCACCAGACCGACCACCCCCAGCACGATGGCGGTGATGATGGGCACGAAGCGGGCGCCGCCGAAGAAGGCTAGCGCATCGGGCATCTTGTAGGTGTAGAAGCGGGCGTGCAGTTTGGCGACGATCACCCCGACGATGATGGCCCCCAGAATGCCGGTGTCGATGGAGCTGATGCCGAGGATGGATTTCACCCCGTAGGCCTTCTCCGCCGCCGCGTCACCGATGACGTTGGCCACGGTGAGGTAGAAGTTGATGGAGAGGTTGAGGGCCGCATAGCCGACGAAACCGGCAAAGGCCGCTACCCCCTTCTCTTCCCGTGCCAGCCCGAGCGGAATGGCCACCGCGAACATCACCGGCAGATAGATAAAGGCCACCAGCCCCACCTTGGTCATCCAGAGGAACAGCAGCTGCAGCACGGTATTGTCGAGGAAGGGCATGCTCTGCTTGACCGCATCGCTGGTGAGCGAGCTGCCGACACCGAGCAGAATGCCCGAGAAGGCCAGCAGGGCGAGGCAACATAAAGGTCTTGCCGAGGCTCTGCAGGAACTCCCATACGGTGGATTTGGCGGGGGACTTGGCCATGTGTCAGATCCTTGTGAGGTGAGGGGCATTCGATACGCCTGCCCGGTGGCCTCCCTGACGGATGGCGACGGCGAGCCGTATCTGGTTTTGCTGAATGATAAAACGTTTCCTGATTACCCATGATTAGCAGTCACCCCGAACTATACTGATCTTATGCACAGTTATCGAGGAGCGAGATCATGGCCAAAAGCAAAGTCCAATTCCAGAAAGGCTACAGCCTGTTTGAGCTTCTCAAGGACTATGGCACTGAAGCTCAGTGCGAAAACGCGTTGTTCACTTGGCGTTTTCCTCACGGCTTTGTCTGCCCTGAATGTGCCAACAAGACCTGTTGTCACCTGAAAAGTCGGCCACGCGTGCTGCAATGCAATCACTGCCAT
>NZ_NEVB01000008.1:0-16580 GCF_002259925.1 Aeromonas sp. A35_P
CATCAATTACGCGCGGCAATGAGACAACACAAATTGTTTATTTTCAATCACCAAGGCGGTGGACAATCGGGGTTGGCTATTATTTCCGATGAATAATGGTATTATCCGCCCGGTATTCACCTGATGACGTCATTCAATGCCATGGCGCAGGTACTGCCCGTCGGGTGAGTGCCTTTTATGCTCTTCGCTCCACCCACGGTTTTAAGGACAGGTCGCCTGCAACATGCTCTCTTTCTCGCTGCTGGATAGTCAGGCGCTGTCACCCGGTCTGGCCGATGAGGCCGCCTGGCAGGTGTGGGCGCAGCAGGGGCTTTGGCCCGTCGACCCGCCGTTTCCCGCCACGCCCTTGCTGCCCATGATGATGGCGCGCCGCCTGAGCCAGGGCTCACGGCTGGCGGTGCAGGTGGGTCTGAGCCTGCTGGCCCGCCACCAGGTAGACAGTGCCATCTTCGTCAGCCGCCACGGCGAGCTGGCCCGCTCCATGACCCTGCTGCAGGCGCTGGCGGACGGGCAGCCGCTCTCCCCCACCGATTTTTCCATGTCGGTTCACAACACCGCCGCCGGGCTCTGCTCCATCCAGGGCAAGGCCGCCATTCCCATGAGCTCGCTGGCTGCGGGGGAGAACAGCCTGATGGCTGGCCTCATCGAAGCGGTCGGCGCCCTGCAGGCCGGCGCCCGCAAGGTGCTGCTGGTGGCCTTCGAGGGGCCGGTACCCGAATTTCATCATCCATGGCTGGGGGAAGAGGCGCCGCCCCATGCGCTGGGACTGGTGCTGGAGGCCGGTGAGCAGTGGTGCTGCGAGGGGGTTAGCCCCGTGGTTGAATCCACCCGTTCGCTGCCCCAGAGCCTCGTCTTGTGGCGCGCCCTGCTGCGGAGCGAGCCGACCCTGCTCCTCAGCGATGACCGTCAAGCCTGGAGATGGCAGCGTTGCTGAACCGGGGCTGGCGGCTGATCGGCACGGCGCTTGGCTTCACCCTGTTCGGGGTGGGCGGCCTGCTGCTAACCCTCTTCTGGTTCCCCTTGCTGGCGCTCTGCCTGCGCGGTGAGCGGCGGCGCACCCTGGCCCAGCTCACCATCCGCCACAGTTTCCGGCTGTTTCTCGCCATGCTGCGCGGCTGGGGGGGGCTCGACTACCACGTCAGCGGCATGCCCGCCGATTTGCGTGGCGCCCTGGTGGTGGCCAATCACCCCAGTCTGCTCGACTACGTCATGCTGGCGGCCGAGATGCCGGTGTGCGACTGCATCGTCAAGCAGTCACTCTGGCGCAACCCCTTCATCGGCGGCGTGGTACGGGCGGCCGACTACCTGCCCAACGTGGCGGGGGAGGATCTGCTGGCATTGTGCATGGCGCGGATCCGGGCCGGCGGCCTGCTGCTGATCTTCCCGGAAGGGACCCGCACCACTCCGGGCGAACCCATCAAGCTGCAGCGCGGTGCGGCCCAGCTGGCGGTGCGCAGCCAGGTGCCGTTGCAGCTGGTGCGGATCCACTGCAGCACCCGATTTCTCACCAAGCAGGACAAATGGTTCAAGATCCCGGAAAATAAGCCGACTTTCACCATAGAATTCCTGCAGCAAGTGGCGGCGGACGAGGTGGTCGCCGCTGGCCAGAGCAGTGCGCTGGCCGCTCGCCAGTTGACCCGGTTTCTCACCCGGGCCCTGCAACCCGGGCCCCAATGACAGCATATGGAACAGTTATGCAAGACCTGCATCTAGAGATAAAACAACTCATCATCGACAGCCTCAACCTCGAGGGGCTCACCCCTGACGATATCGACAGCCAGGCCCCGTTGTTTGGGGACGGCCTGGGGCTGGACTCGATCGATGCGCTGGAGCTGGGCCTTGCCATCAAGGGCCGCTACGGCATCGTCCTCTCCGCCGAGGATGAGAACACCCGTCGCCACTTTGCCTCCGTTGCGGCCCTGGTGGCCCTGGTGCAGGCCCAGTCGAAAGGGGAGGCCTGAGCCATGACCCGCGACGACATCTTTGCCCAGATCAAGGCCGCCCTCGTCGAGCTGTTCGAAGTCGACGAAGAGGCCGTCACCCCCGAGGCCCGCCTCTATCAGGATCTCGAACTCGACAGCATAGACGCCATCGATCTGGTGGTGCACCTGCAGAAGCTGACCGGCAAGAAGATCAAGCCGGAGGAGTTCAAGTCGGTGCGCAGCGTCAACGACGTGGTGGATGCGGTCGAGCGTCTGCTGGCCGACGCCTGATGCCGGTGTCTGCCCTGCCATGATGCGCTGGCTCTCCTGGCTGGCCGGTGGTGCCCTGCTGCTCTACCCGCTGGCGGTTTACTGGGGGCTGACCCACGCCGGTCAGACCCCGCTGTTGCTCGGCCTGTTGCTCATCTTCTCGCTGCGACTCTTGCCCGGCCTGCTCAAGGGGCGGGTCCGGCTCGGCCCCTTGCCGGAATGGCTCTGGCTGGGGCGCCTGCTGGCCTGCATCGGGCTGGGGCTGACCCTGCTCTCCGCTTTGTTCAGTGCCCGGCACTGGCTGCTCTACTATCCGCTGGCGGTGAGCCTCTGCCTGCTCTGCCTGTTTGGCTGGAGCCTGACCCGCCCCATGAGCCTGGTGGAGCGGCTGGCCCGCTTGCAGGATCCCGCTTTGCCAGCGGCGGCCATCGGCTACACCCGGCGGGTGACCCAGGTCTGGTGCGGCTTCTTCGTCATCAACGGCGCCCTGGCGGCCTTCACCATCTGGCACGGGGATCTGGCGCTCTGGAGCCTCTACAACGGCTTCATCAGCTACCTCCTGATGGGCGGCCTGATGGGGGCTGAGTATCTGGTGCGTCGCCGTCTGCTCAAGAGGCTGACCCCATGAGCCTGCTGCAAACCCTCTGGCAGCGCGATGATGCCCAGCCGGTGGCCTTCGGCCCGCAGGGGGAGGTGACCCTGGCCGAGCTGCGCCGTGCCAGCCTGCAACTGGCCAGGGCCATGGCCCGTCATGACGGCGCCGGCCGGCCAGGCGCGCGCTGGGCACTCTGCTTCGACGACAGCCTGCTGTTCACGCAAGCGTTGCTCGCCTGCGCCCTCGGCGGCTATCAGGCGATCCTGCCGGGTCATCAGCGGCTGGCCGGCCTGCAGGAACTGCAGAGCCAGTTCGACGGCCTGCTCACCGACTCCGAGCTGCCGGGGGCGGCACTTGTCGTGCCTCAACTCAGGCTGCCGCTGGCCGATGTCCACAAGGGGCTGGACGCTGCACACAGTGATCTTGCGCCTGTGCGTCTGGATGTCACCCTGTTCAGCTCCGGCTCCACCGGCGAGCCCAAGGCGATCCCCAAGGCCTGGCCCCAGCTGGAGGCCGAGTTGCGGGTGCAGATGGCGCTCTGGGGCGAGCGACTGGCCGATAGCAGGGTGCTGGCCAGCGTCAGCCACCAGCACATCTACGGCCTGCTGTTTCGCATCCTGCTGCCGCTGGCCCTCGGTCGACCGTTCGATCGCCGCACCATCGACTATCCGGAGCAGCTGGCGGCGCAAGGCGCCCCCTGGTGCCTGATCGCCTCCCCTGCGTTTCTGAGTCGGCTCGATCCAGCCATGCCCGCCACCGGCTGCCGGTTGATCGTCTCCTCCGGCGGTCCCCTGCAGTTGGAGGATGCCCGGCAAGCCCGGGCGCTCTTCGGTCAGCTGCCGGTGGAGATCTTCGGCAGCAGCGAGACCGGCGGCATCGGCTGGCGCCAGCGCCACCAGGAGCAGACCCCCTGGACGGCGCTGCCCGGGGTCGAGGTGCGGGTTGGCCCGGAGCAGAGCCTGCTGCTGCGCTCCCCCTTCCTGGCAGAGGACGACTGGCTGGCCTGCGCCGATCGCATCGCCCTGCACGGGGAGGGTTTCGAGCTGCTGGGGCGCCAGGACAGGATCGTCAAGCTGGAGGAGAAGCGCATTTCACTCGACGAGGTGGAGGCGCGCCTGCAGGACCTGGCGGAGGTGGAGTCGGCCGCCGTGCTGCCGCTGCAACAGGGCCAGCGCCAGACCCTCGGCGCCGTGCTGGTGCTAAGCGAATTGGGGGCCGCCCGCTGGGACGAACTCGGTCAGGGGCGCTTCCTGCTGGCCCTGCGCCAGCAGCTGCGCCCCTGGCTCGAGCCGGTTGCCCTGCCGCGCAGCGTGCGCCGGGTCGTGCAGATGCCCGTCAACGCCCAGGGCAAGCGCCCCTGGCCACAACTCAAGGAGCTGTTCGATGAGCCTGTCCGCTGACACGCTGCCAACCGAGCTGGGTTGCGAGGTGCTGGCCGATGGCGTGCGCCTGCGGCTGCGACTCGAGCCCGCACTGCCCTGGTTTGCTGGGCACTTTCCCGGTGCGCCCCTGCTGCCCGGGGTGACCCAGATCCACTGGGTTATGCACTACGCCGCCAGCCGGCTCAAGCTGACACTGCCGTTTCACGGGGTGGATCAGCTCAAGTTCCAGCGCCCGCTGCGCCCCGGGGCCGAGTGCAGCCTGCACCTGCAGTGGCAGGCGGACAAGGGCCAGCTCCTCTTCAGCTACCAGCTCGGGGACGAGCCGGCGAGCAGCGGACGGGTGCGGCTGACCCCATGAACCCTTGCCTTCTTATTCCCTGTTACAACCATGCTGCCCCGCTGGCCGCCGTACTGGCGCGGCTGGCCGAATTCGGGCTGCCCTGCCTGCTGGTCGACGATGGCAGCGAGCCCGTCGCCGCCGCCGCGCTCGATGCGCTGGCTGCGCGTCACCCCTGGGTCAGCCTGCTGCGCCATCCCCACAACCAGGGCAAGGGGGGCGCCGTAATGACGGGGCTGCGCCGCGCCCATGAGCTGGGGTTCAGCCACGCCCTGCAGGTGGATGCCGACGGTCAGCACGATCTGACGGATCTGCCGGCCCTGCTGGCGGAGGCGCGCCAGCACCCGGCGGCGCTTGTCTCCGGTCGCCCGCTCTACGACGACTCCGTGCCCAAGGGGCGCCTCTACGGCCGCTACATCACCCATGTCTGGGTCTGGATCGAGACGCTGTCGTTCGCCATCAAGGACAGCATGTGCGGCTTTCGCGTCTATCCGCTGGCGTCCACCTGCGCCCTGCTGGAGCGGGTGGCCCTCGGCCGGCGGATGGATTTTGACACCGAGGTGATGGTGCGCCTGCACTGGGCCGGGGTGCCGATGCGCTTCGTGCCGACCCGGGTCATCTATCCCGTCGACGGCCGCTCCCACTTCCGGCTTTTTCGCGACAACCTCGACATCTCCTGGATGCACACCCGGCTGGTGTGCCGCCTGCTGTGGGATCTGCTGCTGCGCCTCTGCCGCTGGCCGGCTCGCCTCGGCGCCCGGTTGACCCGGCTGTGGCGCGAGCGGCGCACCCACTGGTCGCGTACCCCGGAGCGGGGCTCATTGCTCGGCATGCAGATCATGCTGGCCAGCTACCGCCTGCTGGGGCGGCGCGGCTTCTCCCTGCTGCTCTATCCGGTCATCGGCTACTTCTGGCTGACCGGCCGCGCCCAGCGGGAGGCATCCCAAGCCTATCTGGCCCGGCTCGAAACCTTCGCCAACGCACAAGGCGTTGCGCTGCCCGCCGAGCCGAGATCGAGCTTTCGCCACTTCCTGCGCTTTGGCGAGGCGGCGCTCGACAAGCTGGCGGGCTGGCGCGGAGATATCACCGAGCAGCAGGTGGAGCTGGTGGGGGCTGAGCACTACCAGACCGCCATCAACAGCGGCAAGGGAGTGTTGCTGCTGGGCTCCCATCTGGGCGATCTCGAGCTGTGCCGGGCCCTTGGCAGTCGCAAGCAGGGGCTGCGCATCAATGCGCTGGTGTTCACCCGCCACGCGGCCCGCTTCAACGCCCTGCTCAAGCAGATAAACCCGGATTCGCACCTCAACCTCATCCAGGTGCAGGAACTGGGGGCCGATACCGCCATCCTGCTCAAGGAGAAGCTGGAGCAGGGAGAGTGGGTGGTGATCGTCGGCGATCGCACCTCGGTGACCCGGGAGAAGCGGGTGATCTGGGCCGATTTCCTCGGCGCGCCTGCGCCGTTTCCCCTCGGCCCCTTCGTGCTCAGCAGCGTGCTGGGTTGCCCCGTCTACCTGATGTTCGGCCTCAAGGAGCAGGGGCGCTTTCGGGTGCATTTCGAGCCCTTTGCCTATGGCCAGCCCCTGCCGCGGCAGGGGCGCCAACAGATTCTCGCGTCCCGGGTACAGGCCTATGCCGACCGCCTGCAGCACCACTGCCTGCACGCCCCGCTGGACTGGTTCAACTTTTTTGATTTCTGGCAGCTGACCGATGAACAAGAGTGAGATGAGACGGGTTGTCTTCGGCGCGAAGCCGCTGACCATCGAAGACGTGGTAGCCCTGGCCGAACGCCGTGCCACCCCCGCATTGAACCCGGATCCCGCCTTTATGGCCCGCATCCAGCGGGGCGCCGACTTCCTCGACCGGCTGCTGGCCGAAGAGGGGGTCATCTACGGGGTGACCACAGGCTACGGCGACTCGGTGACCCGGCCGGTGCCAACCGAGCTGGTGCCCGAGCTGCCACTGCACCTGACCCGCTTTCACGGCTGCGGGCTGGGAGCGGATCTCGAGCTCGATGCCGCGCGCGCCGTGCTCGCCACTCGGCTCTAGGGGGTCTCCGGGGTCAGCCCGGCCCTGCTCGAGCGCCTCTGCTGGCTGCTGGAGCAGGATCTGGTGCCGCGCATTCCGGAAGAGGGTTCGGTGGGCGCCAGCGGCGATCTCACCCCGCTCTCCTACGTTGCCGCCGTACTGGTGGGGGAGCGTGAGCTCCATCAGCAGGGTCGGCTGCGCCCCGCCGCCGAGGTCTACGCCGAGCTGGGGATCTCTCCCCTGACCCTGCGGCCGAAAGAGGGGCTGGCGCTGATGAACGGCACCTCGGTGATGACGGCGCTGGCCTGCCTCGCCTACGCTCGCACCGACTACCTGATGCAACTGGCGACCCGGATCACCGCCCTGGTGAGCGTCGCCATGGGGGGCAACGCCTTCCACTTCGACGAGCGGTTGTTTGCCGCCAAGCCGCACCCCGGCATGCAGGGGGTCGCGGCCTGGTTGAGAGAGGATCTGGTGGCCGGCGAGCTGCCGCGCCACAGCGACCGGCTGCAGGACAGATACTCGTTGCGCTGCGCCCCCCACGTCATCGGGGTGGTGGCCGACAGCCTGCCCTGGTGGCGCCAGCTCATCGAGAACGAGCTCAACAGCGCCAACGACAACCCGCTGATCGACGGCGAAGAGGAGCACGTGATGCACGGCGGCCACTTCTACGGCGGTCACATCGCCATGGCCATGGACAGCATGAAGGCGGCCGTCGCCAACCTGGCCGACCTGCTGGATCGCCAACTGGCCCAGCTGGTGGACACCAAGTTCAACGGCGGCCTGCCGAGCAACCTCTCCGGCGCGCCGCAGGAGCGGCAGATGATCAACCACGGCTTCAAGGCGGTGCAGATCGGCGTCTCGGCCTGGACTGCGGAGGCGCTCAAGCAGACCATGCCCGCCAGCGTCTTCTCCCGCTCCACCGAGTGCCACAACCAGGACAAGGTGAGCATGGGCACCATAGCGGCGCGGGATGCGCTGCGGGTGCTGACCCTGACCGAGCAGGTGGCGGCCGCCTGCCTGCTGGCGGCGGTGCAGGGAGTGGAGCTGCGCCTCGCCCGGCCCACCCTTTTCACCCGCCCGCTCGGCACGGCGCTGGCCGCCATGGTCACGCAGGTGCGGGCCGAGTTTGCCCCGCTGCTGGAAGACCTGGGGCTCGAGCCCGAGCTGAGGGCGCTGATCGCCCGCATTCGTCAGCGCCACTATCCCCTTTATGGGTCGCACCGGGACTGAGACAAGGTCACTATTGATGAGACAACCCATGCAGAATGAACCCTGGCAGATCAGTGCCGAGATCGAGGTGACCATCCCGTTCCACGACGTGGACATGATGGCGGTTGCCTGGCACGGCCACTACTTTCGCTACATCGAGCTGGCCCGCTGCGCCCTGCTCGACCTCATCGATTACAACTATCCGCAGATGGAGGCCTCCGGCTACCTCTGGCCCATCATCGACACCCGGATGAAGTACCTGGCACCGCTGCGCTTTGGCCAGCGGGTGCGGGTTCGCGCCACCCTGACCGAGTACCAGAACCGCCTGAAGATCGACTACCTGCTGAGCGACGCCGCGAGCGGCACCCGCACCAGCAAGGGTTACAGCATCCAGGTGGCGGTGAGCAAGGCGAGCGGCGAGATGTGTCTGGCCTCGCCCCAGGTGTTGCTGGACAAGCTGGGGGTGAGCCAGTGAGCCGACTGATGGGGCCGCTGCTGGCCGGTTTGATCCTGCTGCTGACATGGCCGCTGCAGGCGGCGCCCCTGAGCCGGGCCGAGGTGCAGCAGCTGCTCGCCCTGAGCCAGGCCAAGCAGGCCCGCTTCGAGCAGGAGAAGCAGGTGGCGGGGCTGAGCCAGCCGCTCAGGGCCTCCGGCGAGCTGCTGATGGTGCGCGATCTGGGGCTCTGGTGGCAGCAGCAGAAGCCCTTCCCGCTGACCCTTGTCCTGACGCCGACGCGCATGGTGCAGCAGATGGCGGGCCAGCCTGCCACCGTCATCGACAACCCCCAGCTGCTGGAGTTCAGCCAGATGCTGCTGGCGCTGTTCGGCTCGGACGAGGCGACCCTGGGCCGTTACTTCAGCATCGACTTTCACAGCACGGAGGATGGCTGGCAACTGGTGCTGGTGCCGACCCTGGCGCCGCTCGACAAGGTGTTTGCCAGCCTCACCCTGAGCGGGCAGGGGCAGCTGGATCAACTGCTTATCGCCGACAAGCAGGGTGACAGCACCCGCATCCGCTTCAGCGACTGGCGCGAGCGCCCCCTGCCGTTAACCCCTGAGGAGCAGGCCCGCTTTGCTGTCCACTAGTATCCCGCTGCGCCAGCGCGCCGTCCCCGCCGGGACGAGGAGAGCCCACCTTGCTGCACGCTGAAACCACCTGGCGCCGGCTCGGGACCCTCTGGATCGGGCTCTGCCTGCTGCTGGCGGCTGTGCTTACCTGGCAGCTGCCCCACAGCCGCATCAACACCAGCCTGATGGATCTGCTGCCCCACGAGTCCCGCAGCGATCTGGACCCGGCCCTGCAGCAGGGTCTGCTGCAGCAGCTCGACCGCCAGCTGGTCTGGCTGCTGAGCCTGCCCGCCGGCCAGGACGGGCGCGCCGCCGCCACCTTCTGGGCGCAGCAACTCGGCGAGCTGCCTGCCCTGTCCCGCATCAAGGGGTATCAGCCCGAGCTAGCCCCCGCCTGGCAGCGCTATCTGCACGAGCTGGCCTGGCAGCGGCTGGATCCGGCAAGCAGGGCCCGGCTTGCCGGGGGGGCCGAGGGGTGGAGTCAGTGGGTGCTCGGCCAGATCTACTCCCCCTTCGGCGGCGTCTCCCGCGCCGAGTGGCAGAGCGACCCTCTGCTGCTGACCCGGGCCGGGGTGCTGGCCGAGGCCCGCGGCCCCATGCAGCTCAAGGAGGGCTGGCTGGTGAGCCGGGACAAGGCGGGGCGCGACTGGTACATGGTACGCGCCGAGCTGGATCTCTCCGCCTTCGACATCCAGCGCAACCAGGCGCTGCTGAGCGAACTGGCCGGGGCCGAGCAGCGCCTCGCCGAGGCCTATCCTGGCGCCGAACTGCTGCGCCGCGGCACCCTCTTTTACAGCCAGCACGCCAGCCAGCTGGCCCAGCAGGACATCTCCACCATAGGGCTGGGCTCCATGGTCGGGGTCATCCTGCTCATCTGGGGCGTGTTTCGCTCCACCCGGGCGCTGCTGCTCTCCCTGCTGCCCATCGGCGTAGGGCTGATGTGGGGGCTCGGCACAGTGCTCATCCTGTTCGGCGAGATCCACGTCTTCACCCTGGTGATCAGCAGCAGCCTCATCGGCATCGCCATCGACTACGCCATCCACTTTCTGTGCGAGCGGCGGCTGCACGGCGACGACGAGACGCCGCACCAGACCCGGCTCAAGTTGCTGCCGAGCCTGTCGCTCGCGGTGCTGACCACCCTGATCGGCTATGGTCTGCTCTGGTTCGCTCCCTTCCCCGGCTTGCAGCAGCTGGCGGTGTGCGCGCTGGCTGGGTTGTTCAGCGCCTTCATCACCGTGCTCTGTCTGTTTCCGCGCTGGGCCGGCCCGCTGCCGACAAGGCCGCTGCGGGGCCAGCGCTGGTTGCGGGGCCAGCGCTGGTTGCAGGGCTGGCTGCTGGCCTGGCAGCAACGCCCGCTGCTGCGCATCGGTCTGCCGCTCTGCTGCCTGCTGCTGGCGGCCCTCGGCATCAGCCGGTTGCAGGTGGATGACGACATCCGCCGGCTGCAGCCTCTGCCGGTGGCGTTGCAGGGGCAGGAGCAGCGGATCCAGGCCCTCACTGGCCAGCAGGGGGGTATGCAGGGCTTGCTGGTGACGGGGGTGGACGGCGAGCAGGCACTGCAACGGCTGGAGCGGCTCGATGGCCGGCTGGCCGAGCTGCAACAGCGCGGTGCGCTGCAGGCGTTCGTCTCGCTTGCCCGCTGGCTGCCCTCGCTGGCACGCCAGCAGGAGGATGCCGCCGCCATCCGGGCCCTGTTGCCCGAGGTGGTGAGCCGGCTCAAGGCGGCCGGCCTGCCGCTGCAGCCGCCCGTGCGCGAGCCGCACTGGCTGACCCCGGCCGCCTGGCTGGCCAGCCCGGTCAGCGAGGGGAGCCGCCTGTTGTGGCACGCCCTGGCGGATGGCCGCGTTGCCATCTGGGCGCCGCTGGTGGGGGTGACGGACGAAGGGGCCCTGACGGCGCTGGCGGCGGCCGAGCCTGGGGTCTACTGGCAGGATCAGCGCAGCCAGTGGAGCCAGCTGTTCGCCCACTACCGCATCAAGCTGGCGGAGCTGCTGTCAGTGGCCATCGCGCTGGTGGCCCTGCTGCTGTGGCGGCGGATGGGGGCGGCGCGAGCGGCCCGGGTGCTGCTGGTCAACCTGATTGCGCTGGCCATGGGGCTGGCGCTGCTCGCCGCCTGCGGCCAGCCGCTCACCCTGTTCGGGGTGCTGGCGCTCAGCCTCATCTTCGGCATCGGCATCGACTACGGCCTCTTCTTTGCCCACAGCGGGAGCGGGGTGGCGCGCCAGAGTTCCACCCTGCTCGCCATCCTGCTGGCCAACCTCACCACCCAGCTGGCCTTCGGTCTGCTGGCGCTGAGTCACACCCCCGCCATCGCGGGCTTTGGTCTGGTGCTGAGCGGCGGTATCTTTACCGCCTTCCTGCTCTCACCCCTGGTACTGGACCGGGTGCGACCGCAGTTGCCGGGGCCACATGGCCGGGAGTCAACCTCATCATGAAAGCCTTGTTCGTGTTCGTCGTCCTGCTGCTGACCGGTTGCAGCAGCCAGCCGACCCCCACCGCCTATCTCGACAAGGGGACAGTCATGACGCTGCCGGCCCCCGTGCTGGCCGCCCCCTTCTATCGCCAGCAGCTGCTGACCGCCAGCGTGGGGGAGAGCAACCACCAGCTGATGACGGTGCTGGAGGCGGACGGCCACCAGCTGACCCTGGTGGGTCTGACCCCGAGCGGGGTACGGCTGTTTCTGGTGCGCTATGACCAGCAGGGCATCGAGACCCGCCAGCTCAGCCCGCTGCTCACCAGCGGCATGCCACCGGTGAGCCAGGTGCTGGCGGACGTGATGCTCTGCTACTGGCCGCTGGCCAGCTGGCAACCGCAACTGCCGCCGGGCTGGACGCTGCGTGACGAGGGGCTGCTGCGCCGGCTGCGCGCCCCCGATGGCACCCTGGTCACCGAGATCCGCTATCGCGACGCCGACGGCGTGCGCGAGCCGGTCGGCCTGCTGCAACACGTGTTCAACTACCGCCTGCAACTGGAGACTCTGAGCCAATGAGCTGTTATATCGCCGCCTATGGCCTCGTCTCGGCGCTGGGGACGGGGCGTGATGCCAGCGCCGAGGCGCTGCTGGCCTGGCAGAGAGAGGGCATCAGCCCGCTGGATCGTCACCGGGCGCCGCTGCTGGATGGCCGGCTGACCCCGGTCGGGCGGGTGGAAGGGGAGTTGCCAACCATCCCGGCGGCGCTGGCCCCCTACGCCTCGCGCAACAACCAGTTGCTGCTGGCGGCGCTGGCCCAGATCCGGCCCGCCCTCGATGAGGCGCTAGCCACCTTTGGCAGCGACCGTGTCGGCTTGGTGCTAGGCACCAGTACCGCCGGGATCGGCGAGGCCGAGCTGGCGGTGGCCGCCGCCCGGCGCGGGGAGGCCGTGCCCCCTGAGTTTGACTATCGTCAGCAGGAGCTGGGTTCACCGTCGGAATTTCTGGCCCGCCACCTCGGCCTGAGCGGGCCGGCCTGGACGATTTCCACCGCCTGCTCCTCCAGCGCGCGCGCCTTCATCAGCGGCCAGCGGCTGCTGGCGGCCGGACTGGCAGACGCCGTGCTGGTGGGCGGTGCCGACAGCCTGTGCGGGCTCACCCTCAACGGCTTTGACAGCCAGGAGTCCCTCAGCTGTGCGCGCTGCCAGCCGTTCGATGAGACTCGCCAGGGGATCAACATCGGCGAGGGGGCGGCGCTGTTTCTGTTGAGCAGAGCGCCTGCGCCGCTGGCCCTGCTGGGAGCGGGGGAGTCCTCCGATGCCTGGCACATCTCGGCGCCCCATCCAGAGGGTGTCGGCGCCGAGGCGGCCATGCGCATGGCGCTGGCCCAGGCGTGCCTGACGCCGGCGCAGGTGGGGTACGTCAACCTGCACGGCACCGCTACCCGCCTCAACGACGCCATGGAGAGCCAGGCGGTGTACCGGCTGTTTGGTGCCGAGGTGCCCTGCAGCTCCACCAAGCCGCTCACCGGTCACACCCTGGGGGCGGCGGGAGCCATCGAGGCCGCGCTCGCCTGCCTGCTGCTGGAGCGCGCTCTGCCACTGCCGCCCCAGCGGGTGGCCACGGCGGATCCGGCCTTGGCCCCCATCCGGCTGGTGAGCGGCGAGGTGCCACTGGCAGCGCCCCGGGTGCTCTCCAACTCCTTTGCCTTCGGTGGCAACAATGTCAGCCTGCTGTTTGGGAGCGTTCACCATGAATGAGCCAGGTTCACTGCCCGCCATCGAGACCCTGCTGCCCCACCAGGCCCCCATGCTGCTGCTGGACCGGCTCTGCGCGGCGGATGCCCAGCAGGCGCGCTGCGAGACCCGTATCGGCGCCCGCCATGCCCTGCTGCTGGATGGGGAGGGCAACCTGCCCGGCTGGGTCGGCATCGAGCTGATGGCCCAGACCATCGCCGCCTGGGCCGGCATGCAGGGGCGCCTGCGCGGCGAGCCGGTGCGCATCGGCATGCTGCTCGGCAGTCGCAAGTATCGCTGCCTGCGCCCCGTCTTCGCGGCCGGCAGCCTGCTCACCATAGAGGCGTGCTGCCTGTTGCAAGACGGCGGCATGGCCAGTTTTGATTGCCGGATCCTGCTGGCGGGGGAGGAGTGCGCCCAGGCGCGGCTCTCCACCTATCAGCCGAGCCCCGGCGAATTGTCCGATTTGTTAGCCTGAGGAAGCTTCATGATCTCTAGCGTATTGGTCACGGGCGCCAGCAAGGGGATAGGCCGCGCCATCGCCCTCAAGCTGGCGGCCGACGGTTTTTCCATCGTGGTGCACTACCACAGCGATCGGGCCGGCGCCGAAGCCACCCTGGCCAGCCTGCAGGCAGCAGGGGGAGAGGGGCGTCTGCTCCAGTTCGACATCGCCGATCGCGAGGGTTGCCGCGCGCGGCTGGAGGCCGACATGGCCGAGCATGGCGCCTATTACGGCGTGGTCTGCAACGCCGGCATCATCCGTGACGGCGCCTTTCCCGCCCTCACCGACGAGGAGTGGGACGGGGTGCTGCACACCAACCTGGACGGCTTCTACAACCTGCTCAAGCCCTGCATCATGCCGATGATCGGCCTGCGCCGGGGCGGGCGCATCGTGACCATCTCCTCGGTGTCCGGGCTGATGGGCAACCGGGGCCAGGTCAACTACAGCGCCGCCAAGGCAGGCATCATGGGGGCCACCAAGGCGCTGGCCCTCGAGCTTGCCAAGCGCAAGATCACCGTCAACTGCGTGGCTCCCGGCCTCATCGACACCGGCATGGTGGACGAGGAGGTGAAAGCGGAGGCGATGAAGATCATTCCGCTCAAGCGGATGGGGCAGGCTGACGAGGTGGCCGGTCTGGTCTCCTATCTGATGTCCGACATCGCCGGCTATGTCACGCGCCAGGTCATCTCCATCAACGGAGGCATGGTATGAAGCGAGTCGTAGTCACCGGCATGGCCGGGGTGACCGCCTTCGGGCAGGATTGGCCGAGCGTGCGGGCCCGCCTGCAGGCGGGGCGCAATGCGGTGGTGAACATGCCGGAGTGGGCCATCTACGACGGTCTCAACACCCGGCTGGCGGCCCCCATTCCGGACTTCACGCTGCCGGCCCACTATCCGCGCAAGAAGACCCGCGCCATGGGACGGGTCTCGGCACTGGCCACCGTCGCCACCGAGCTGGCGCTGGCGCAGGCGGGATTGCTGGACAACCCGGTGCTCACCGACGGGCGCACCGGCATCGCCTACGGCTCCTCCACCGGCAGCACGGATCCCATCCGCGCCTTCGGGGTCATGCTCAACGACAAGAGCACCGCCAGCATCACGGCCACCACCTATGTGCAGATGATGCCGCACACGGCGGCGGTCAACACAGGGCTGTTCTTCGGCCTGCGCGGGCGGGTCATTCCCACCTCCAGTGCCTGTACCTCCGGCAGCCAGGGGATCGGCTACGCCTTTGAGGCGATCAAGCACGGCTACCAGACCCTGATGGTGGCTGGCGGGGCGGAGGAGCTCTGCCCGTCGGAGGCCGTGGTATTCGATACCCTGTTTGCCACCAGCCAGATGAACGACAACCCGGAGCTGGCGCCGCGTCCGTTTGACCGACAGCGGGACGGACTGGTGATAGGCGAGGGGGCCGGCACCCTGGTGCTGGAGGAGCTGGAGCATGCGCAGGCGCGCGGTGCCACCATCCTCGCCGAGCTGGTGGGCTTTGCCACCAACTGCGATGCCGCCCACGTGACCCAGCCCCAGCAGGAGACCATGCAGCTCTGCATGGAGATGGCGCTGGCCCAGGCCGGGCTCCAGCCTGAGGATATCGGCTATATCAGCGCCCACGGCACCGCCACCGAGCGCGGCGACATCGCCGAGAGTCACGCCACCGCCGCCATCTTCGGCGACCGCACCCCCATCTCGTCCCTCAAGAGCTACTTCGGCCATACCCTGGGGGCTTGCGGCGCCATCGAGGCCTGGCTGGCGCTGGAGATGATGCAGGAGGGGTGGTTTGCCCCCACCATCAACCTGACCGAGCCGGACCCGGCCTGTGCCCCGCTCGATCACGTGGTGGGCAGCGGTCGCACGCTGGCGGTGGAGTACCTGATGTCCAACAACTTCGCCTTTGGCGGCATCAACACCTCCCTCATCTTCAAACGCTGGTCCTGAGTGTCGGTGCCCTGCCTGGCAGGGCGCCGGTACAGGCTGGGTTTAGCCTTGATGAATTAATATGCCCCCCGTTTTTTTTCGGGAGGCATCATGTCTGTGTTATCTGCTTTTTCTTTTTCCGCCAAGCGTCTGCGCGTCATTCAGGGCGTTCTGTTATCCACCTTGTTGTGGGCGCTGGCCGCCCCGGCCATGGCCGATGATGAATTTCGGCTGGGCAAAACCATTCTGCTCGGGGTTGGCGATCATCCCGCCATCATTCCCATGCTCGCCTGCCGGCCGACCAAATCCATCATGGTCAAGGCTGGGCGGGAATTAACCCTGGAGCGGGTCAAGGTGTTTTATGGCAATGATCGCAGCAAGACCCTCTATTTCGGCAAGGATCTGAGAGAGGATCAGGAGTCGGAGTGGAAATCCCTCGGCAGCCGGCTCTGCATCAAGCGGATCGAGGTATACGGCAATTCGGAAGGGAGTCGGGCCGGGGTCAAGGTGTACGGCCGCAAATAAACGCTGGACGGGGGTTCAAATCCCCCGTCCAGTCAGCCCTTATTTCTTCGGACGGAACGGCTTGATGACGGCCTCGTCGCACTCGAGATAGGGGCCTTCCATCAAATCGATGCAGTAGGGGATGGCGGGGAAGACCGCATCCAGACATTCGCGGATGGACTTGGGCTTGCCCGGCAGGTTAACGATGAGCGAGCTGCCGCGCAGACCGGCGGTCTGGCGCGACAGGATGGCGGTCGGCACGAACTTGAGGGACTCGGCCCGCATCAGCTCGCCAAAGCCCGGCATCATGCGATCGCACACCGCCTCGGTCGCCTCCGGGGTGACGTCCCGTTTGGCCGGCCCGGTGCCACCTGTGGTGACGATGAGGCTGCACTGCTCCTGGTCCGCCAGCCGGATCAGGGTTGCCTCGATCTGCTCCTGCTCGTCGGGGATCACCTCATAAAGGGGTTCCCATTCCGAGGTCAGATAGGCGTTCAGGGTATCGATGATGGCCTTGCCGGAGAGGTCTTCATAGATGCCCGCACTGGCGCGATCGCTGACGGTGACGATACCGATTCTTGCCTTGCTCATGGTCTGCTCTTGGTTGCCGCTATAAGTGGCAAATAAAATAACATAATCAGCAAGATATGTTAAACCAGCCAGATCGCGGCGCGAAGGCGAGCGTCAAATGGCAAACTATATCC